>NZ_FRFC01000004.1 GCF_900143675.1 Candidatus Nitrosotalea sinensis | reverse complement strand
ATACCGACAAATGTTACTGAAACAAATGCCACTTTGCCAATAATTGAAATCCCCTCCGCAACTACGTCGATGAATTTTAGCAATACTTTGAATGCATCTGATGTGATTGGCCGTGCAGAAATATCACAAACTGGAATAAATGGAACGTCTCTTGCATTGAGTGGAAAGGGACTTGTATCTCAAAACGTAACCTCAATTAACAAGGTTCAAGAACTCACAATATCCGCCTGGGTAAAGCCTGATTATTCGCAAGGATCACGAGACTTTACAGTTCTAAGTAAAGAACGAGCATTTTCGCTAGTGATTCATCACACGGTTCCGCCTGTAAGGATTGCAGTATTCTCTATTTTTGATGGCGTTACATGGCATTCGGTGGAATCCAAAAGTCAGATCCCATCTAGGTGGACACACCTGGGGGCCACATTTAATGGAACTGCGATTTCAATATATGTGAACGGCAACAAAGAATCTAGTCTGCCTGTTAATGCATCCATATATGGAATTTATGGTGGACTACAGACAAAAACAATTGAATCTATTGGATCAAATGCAGATGTTCTGATTGGGGGACAGCAAGATCACTTGGGAATAGATACTGACATTAAAAATTTGTTTTCTGGTAAAATAGATCAAGTATCATTGTACAATTCAACACTAAATGAGGAACAGATGTCTGCAATATATGAAAAACCAAGTGATTTGTACAAGATTGAGGATATTCCTATCAAACCACATACTATTATGCAGAAGACCAGTTATTTGATAACTGAAAAACCTGAATTAAAATTTGAGTATCTTGATAACGCAGCTCTTCAAAATGCCAAAATTCATTTAAAGAAATCTACAGAGCCAATGCAATTTTCAAAATGGATTGCTCCTAATGAAACAATAACTACAGATGTTTTTGATCCAACTGGAAAAAAAATTGATGTGAAATCTGAGTTTAAAAAATTACAAGAAGGTACATTTGATATTGTGCTTGATTCCATACGGGATGGAAAGGCTGGTCTTTATAAAATAAAAATAACTATGATCAAGGGCAGTCATACATACATCACAGAATCCACATATCGCTGGGGTCTGGTGTCATTAAACACTGATAAGAGCATATACAGGCCTGGACAGACTGCAAATCTTACAACTGTTGTGCTTGACAATGATGGTCATTCTGTTTGTAATGCTGATGTGACAATTAACATAGTAGACCCACAAGGACATACAACAGTACTATCATCTGAAAACGGAATAATTAAAAATTCAGAATGTGGATTGTATGATTCTACATATACTCCAAACTATGAAGGAAACTACACTGTAAGCATAACTGCACAAAATCCATCTGGTACAGCTAGTTTTAACACATCATTTTTGGCACAAAACAGTTTCCCTTTTGATATAACACGAACTGCACAAAGCAAAATTAATCCTGTAGACTATCCTAATCTTTTTGATGTAAAAATTGATCTTTCATCATTTATAAATCAAAATGAAGCCGTCATACAAGAATCTGTACCATCTGTATTTAATGTGACAACTGATGCTAATGTGCAGATAGTTGGAAATACCAAAATTCTAACATGGACCAAGGATCTAATTGGAAACAAGACCTCAGTACAGTACACGTATTCAGTTCCACTGCAATATCCTATGTTGTATGCTCTAGGTCCTGCTCGAATTACTTATGGCACGCAGATATTCACTGAGGCAAGACCATGGTTTGTAGCAAATGATCCTCCGACATCTATGACTCCTGCAACAGCAGCTTTTGTTAATACTGCTGCAACGTCGGTAATAGTTAGGCCAGATGCTACCATGGGATCAAACCAAGCTCTAGTAGTGGCTATGGTGGAAAAAACTTCTACCCGCGGAGTTCTGTACATGAACTTTACAGGAGGAACATGTGGTACTGGAAAAGGTACGTCACTTACAAGTGCTAATGTCACTGGAGCGGCTGCGTTCAATAGTGGTGATAGTAGAATGGAAATGTTTGTACAATTACTCAATTCCACTGCAAAATCACATGCACTTACTGTGTGTGGTCAACTAACAGGAGCTCCTGCATCAAGATGGGCAATATTTGCAACTATTGTACATGGTGTTAATGACACAAACTATATCGGACACAGTGCATCAAACAGCACAACTCTATCAACTGCAACCGTTCAGCTACACCTAGACAATCAGAGCAATAGCTTAATCATGGGTGCCGCAATACAGGGGCTATCTGGAACTGCCATAACTACAAATGCCCCAGGTGAAACAATCATACAAGCTATTAGGGGAGGTCCACAAGCAGTAGCATCTGCTTTTGCAAACAAAACATCTGATACTACTGGATTTATGAAATTTACAGGAGGTGCCGCTACTGGATGGTCAGCAGGTGCAGTTGAGATACTTGGATATAATATTGTACCTGAAGATTCGTTATCCATCACTGATACACTGACTAAAAAAATATCAAAACAATTGACTGATTCTATCCAGTTATCTGACTCTGTAGCTAAATCGGCAACACTGTCACATCAATTCTCTGATAGTATTGGGTTAAACGATACGATAACTAGAACTGTAACACTGTCACATCAATTCTCTGATAGTGTTGGGTTACATGATGCATTCTTGGCAATGAAGATGCTCTCTGTATCGCTTACAGGCGATTCACTTGGACTTGTAGATACACTTGGCAAAACTATCCATCTCACACGACCACAATCTGACTCTATAGGACTCACAGACAATATCGTTAGAACTATCAATCTCACACGACCACAATCTGACTCTGTAGGACTCACAGACAATCTCAACAGGGTTATCAATCTCACACGACCGCACTCTGATTCTGTAGGATTTGCAGACAATCTCAACAGAGTTGCCACTCTCACACGACCACAATCTGATTCTGTAGGATTTGTA
Organism: Candidatus Nitrosotalea sinensis; assembly: GCF_900143675.1. NCBI lineage: Archaea > Thermoproteati > Nitrososphaerota > Nitrososphaeria > Nitrosotaleales > Nitrosotaleaceae > Nitrosotalea > Nitrosotalea sinensis. The sequence goes on along the minus strand of NZ_FRFC01000004.1, from coordinate 281,336 downwards.
GATACACTAGTTGTAATGAAAACACTCTTTGCAACACTCACAGGAGATTCTGTAGGGTTTACAGACAATCTCAACAAAGTTGCCAATCTCACACGACCACAATCTGACTCTGTAGGACTCACAGACAATATCGTTAGAACTATCAATCTCACACGACCACAATCTGACTCTGTTGGACTCACAGACAATCTCAACAGAGTTGCCACTCTCACACGATCACAATCTGATTCTGTAGGATTTGTAGATACACTAGTTGTAATGAAAACACTCTTTGCAACACTCACAGGAGATTCTGTAGGGTTTACAGACAATCTCAACAAAGTTGCCAATCTCACACGACCACAATCTGACTCTGTAGGACTCAACGACACATTCACAAAGATTACAACACTATCGCGTCACTTTGATGACTCTGCTGGACTGGTTGACACAATAAGATTAACCAAGATTGGCCCTGATCAATATGCTGTACCTGATAATCAAACTCAGGTAGTGGTCAATTCAACCAAGCCTCATCTGGTAGTAACAAATTCTAGTGCTGCACTTTCATCTATTATAATCCCATCAAATGTAACAACTACCACGCTAAGCTATTCCCACATTGTATCTTCTGGAACAGTACACTTGCTGCATACTCTTAATATAACAAAGGATACAAATGCGGACAACAAACCTGAGATAATAGTTACAATTCCTGCCGTCACTGATATACACAACCCTGCATGGGATGGAATTTTACAATTGCCAACCAACCAATCATCTTCTCCTGTAATTCCTACTCCTCAAGGCCAAATTGCAACTAAAAAGACCGAGATTGGACTAGGATCTTCACTTCCACTAACATTTAACAACGCAACACGCATTCTGTTTGTAGGCCAAGCAGGATCACATGTTGGATTTTTCTATACTCCTACATCTGTAACTGAAATCACTCAAACATGTTCAGCAGACAACCAAAATATTGCCAATGCTCTTCCAGCAGGAGGAAATTGCAAGATAACAGTTGGTTCCAACTTGGTAGTATGGACAAAGCACTTTACAGGATTTGTGACCTGGACGCTATCCTTTATTCCTCCTTCTCCTCAGATTCCAACATCTAGTGGTGGTTATGGTACTGGAGTCATAACCAGTGGCATGCTAGGTGGTGGCACTAGTGGAGTAGAAAGTGCAGCAGGCATGCTATCAACCGGTGTTACTCTCTATGATGTAACCTATGACATATGTGATAAACAAAATGTTCAATTCACAGTGGGTTCGCCAGATCAAACCATTCCATCAGTTAGATTTGCAACAGAAAGTGGCGTCGTAGATGCAAAGGTCTCATCACATCAACCTTATGCTGGATTGTATGGTTTGGTAAAGCAAAATGTAATTTCATATGATGCCTCATTGAAACCTGGAACTAAGACGTTTAACATGCTAGTGGTACCAGGAAACGGAACTGGCTATGTAACTGCTAAAGTTGATGTAACAAAATGCAAACAAACTGTCACTTTTGCACCAATTCCAATAATTGGTCAATACAGTCCTGATGTACCAAAGATATTTGATGTAAAACTCCAGATAGGAAACGAAACAAAAATTCCTGCATCTGAAACACAGGACAAGTATGTTTCAAACCAAAATGTGACATTACATGGCCTAGTTTATAGTCCTGTACGACTTAATCATGTGGAAATCAGGACTGTGAAAATTGGAGATAATGCATCAAACTATTCTTCAATAAATGCAACTATTAGACCAATGCAGATCTCTAATACCTATGTTGTATCTGCAACACTGCCTAGGGAATATCTTGTTTCCCCTGCTGTAAACTATTGGGTTTATGCTAAAAACATAGAAGGTTTCGAGTCTGAATCTGACCAGTATTCTGTTGGTGTATCTCCGGGCTATGATGTATCAGGTGGGATAGGTTTTGTAATGCCACAAAATGTACCTGCTGGCTTGACTCAAAGTCCACAAGTGTATTTCACAAATAACGCAACAGGTGTACTGTATGGAACTATTTCGCTGGTTGTAGATGGTAAACAAGTATCTCAATTTACTGATCATGTGTTTAATAGAGGAACATCTGTTATGGAATTAAACTGGGATGTGCCAAAGACCAATGACACTGCAACTCATACTGTACAAGCTATTGCATCATTCTATGGACATGAAATAAAATCTGACAAGGCAGAAATCCATTCCTATACACCTACCAGAGTGATTTCCGTAGGCCATCCAAGTTCTATATCTCCAATTGTTGGTGATCAAGGAAATACAGTAGCTACTCCAAAATCAATTTATTCATCATTTGTGTCTGATAATGCTACAAAATTCCATGTTGTCTCACCAGGTGGATTATGTGTAATAGGAGAATCAACAGAATGTCTTGTTGATGAATCTACCATTACAAAAACTGGAAGATATTCTAGTATCACAGTTGATGGTCAATCATATAGTGTATATTATTCTGGAGCAGATAGTCCTCTTCAACGATTCACGATAACTTCACCCGAGTCTATAGTTGGAGATTGGAAAATTACTCTAGAAAAGAATGGAATTGAACAAAAAGATCTTGAAGATGCAACATTATTGAAAATAAAATTTAGTGCTGTAGAAAAACAATTCTTGATCTCATTACCATAAAACACTAAAATCAAAATTTGTTATCTTGTGAACACAGTTTTTTACATTTTACTGCTTCATTGGTATTGTAAACAAGTCTTCTTTTGCAACCCCTTTCCATAGTCCTATCATGCCTTCTGGCTTGACTGGTTCTACTTTTGTTATTTTTTGGATCTTTATATGATCCGGAGTGGGCGGCATCCAAAGCATTGCCATGTAATCTCCAACAGTTCCTACTGTATCTGGTTTGGCAGAAAAGATTTTTTCTTTTTTAAATCCGTTTGCAACAAGCAAATCTGTTGCACTTGCTTCTAAATCTCTTCTACCGTGTGTAAACAGATAAACTGATTTTGTTGTATCTACTTGAATCATTAACATACATCCAGATTGTGCTTTAATGAATATTTCTAAAATCAATCTTGGATTATATAGTACATAATCAAAGCCGAAGATGTTGGTCAATATTTTGATTGTAGGTTCTGGTGGAAGAGAACATGCACTTGGATGGAAGATCGCGCAAAGCCCTAATGTCAAACAAATCTATTATGCTCCGGGAAATGGGGGCACTGCAAACAATGTGGATATCTCTTCTGATGATATTACAGGTCTTGCTAAATTTGCACAAGAGAAAAATTGTGTAACAATTGTCGGCCCTGAAGTTCCTCTCTCAAATGGTATAGTAGATGAATTTGTGAAAAGAGGTCTTCGCATATTTGGGCCTACAAAAGATGCTGCTAGGATTGAATCCAGCAAAATATGGGCGAAAAATTTCATGAAACGAAATGGAATACTTACAGCCCGATTTGAGGTATTTGATGAACCCAAAAAGGCAATAAAATTTGCCAATTCTGTAGATTTTCCCCTGGTGGTAAAAGCAGACGGGCTTGCAGCAGGAAAAGGAGTCATTGTTTGCAATAATTCCTCTGAGGCAGTTAGTGCCATTGAACAAATGCTAATTCAAAAAAATTTTGGTAATGCCGGATCAAAAATAATACTTGAAGAACGAATTGATGGAGTAGAAGCATCATTTATTGCAATATCTGATGGGATTACTGCATATCCCATGGCTACAAGCCAAGATCATAAACGAATCTATGATGGTGACAAGGGGCCAAACACTGGAGGGATGGGTACATACTCTCCTACTCCTGTAATTGATGCCAAACTTGAAGATGAGATACAAAAAAACGTAATTGAGAAAACAATATCATCGATGAAAAATGAAGGCATAACTTTCAAGGGTTTTCTATATGCCGGCATAATGGTAAAAGATGGAAAACCGTATGTTCTAGAATTTAATGCTAGGATGGGAGATCCTGAATGCCAACCTATTATGATGCGCATGGACTCTGATCTTCTAGAGTACATCCAAGCAAGCATTGATGGAACCCTTTCATCATTGCCAAAAATGTCTTGGAAAAAACAGAGTGCAGTATGTGTTGTATTGGCGTCAAAAGGATATCCTGACTCGTACCAAAAAAATGAAGAGATCTCTGGCCTTGATGATGTCACTCCAAACTCCCAAGTGTTCCACTCGGGAACTGTAGAGAAAAATGGAAAAATACTTACAAATGGTGGTAGGGTTCTTGGAATAACTGCTATTGGCGAAACTCTTGAAAGTGCAATTGCAAACGCATACTTGAGAGCAAGTAAAATTTGTTGGCCGTCAAAATACTGCAGAACCGATATTGGCAAAAAAGGTCTTAATTGGCATAAATGAAAGGAGGGCTTTCCCTTTTTACTTGGCGTAAATAAAAAAGGAAAGCCCCCCTCCTACGCACAAAAAGTCACGCTGTCTACGTTATAGAATACGTTATGATTTGTTGGAAATTATTTAAGTGATACAAGTATTTTCTTTATTTGTTGAAAACATCCATCATATTTTTAATATCGATTTTACTCATAGGGATAGTTCTTCCACAATCCTTTGCATTAACCCAAGAAAGTGAAAAAATACTGAATAACTATCATAATTTTGAGACGACGGGATCTCCTCCTGCAACTTCTCAGCCATATTCCCCAAATAATTCTCCGCCAGAAACTAATGCAGTACCAGCTCCAAAGACAAATGTAATACCACCAACGACTTCACAACCTAGCAGTTCTTCTTATTCTAATGTGCAAAACAATTCTCCTAGCAACCCACCGCCAAATAGTCCATTCATCTGGGTAGGAATTATACTGATGTTTGTGGTTTTTGTGTTAGTAAAAATATTTCGAAGAGGTAGTACTAAAACTACTGGAGAGTACGCTAGAGCACCTGCCCCGAGAAGAAATTTTTCTAAAGACATACAGCATCAAACCTTGATGCGACAAGGTGGAAAATGTGCAATGTGTGGCGAATTTTCAAAAACATGGGATGCAGACCATAAAAATGGTGATAGATCTGACGATAGCCCGTATAATTGTCAGATGCTATGTCCTAATTGCCACACCTACAAAAGTAGAAGAAGTCAAATGGGATTGGATTGACTCTTAGGGGTAAAAGAAATCATTACAACGTAAAATTCCTCAAAGGTTATGGATTTTCAATCAAAGTAAAAGATTCAAAGATTGTTCTCAAGAATTGTTCCGACCCATTCAAAGAACCGGAAATCGAAGAATGGTATGTCAATAATATGCCGTATGAGAAAATTGTACTGAGTGGCAAAGGCTATGTCTCCACAGAGGCACTTGCTTTATTGTCTGAGCATAACAGGAATCTAATCTTGCTTGACGTTTACGGAAGACCAATTACATACTTGAATCCTGTAGTTGAATCCCTGACAAATACAAATTACAGGATTGGTCAGTATGATACGTTTCGTGACGAGTCTAAGCGAGATTACTTGTCAAGGCAGATTGTAAAGGCAAAACTTGATTCCCAGATCAACTTTCTAAAATCCACAAATAGATCTGAATTTGACGGATCCATTTCAAAACTTGAATCACTTAAAAATCAGATAGAATATGATACACCTATTCTACTTGAAAAAAATTCTGCAACGATATATTTCAAGGAATATCAAAAACTTATTCCAAAGAGGTTCGAGTTTCACTCTAGGAATAATGTGTCCCTTACTACATCCAAGAGAAATGCAACAGATGTTATCAATGCGTTACTAAATTACGGTTATACGGTTCTAGCAGGTGAGATTTCCAAGTTCATAAACGGCATGGGACTTGATGCATACTATGGATTTTATCATAAAAATCAGTCAGGTTTTCAAATGTTGGTATATGACATCATGGAGCCTTTTAGGTGGCTGGTAGATTACTCGGTCTGGAAGATAGCCGAGTCAGATGCCAAGGGGTATAGGATTAATCTTAAAGACTATGCTAGGACTAGGGAAGGCTTGGTCGTCATGGATTATTCTTTGGTAAAACGGTTTTTGGAGTTGCTTGACAGGACGTTTAGGAAAGAGAGAAGGTATGATTTTAGCCGTGGAAAAAAGACTTTAGACGGTTTGAAGAGTGTTCAGGAAATTACGATAGCCAAGATTGCAGTATCTCATCTTGCAGATTTTTGTATTGGTGAGAAATCTATTTTTTCAATTTAGATTTTAATTTCGTCAGTTCATTTTCTAATGTTGACACTCTTTTTTCTAATTTGTCAACTCTCCTATCGTCAACATCTGCTCTTTTTTCCAATTTTGAGTCTCCTTTCTTGTTGTTGCTCATGTTGTTTGTTGGTAAGTTTTGCCATGAACCATCTAAATTCGCCATGAAATTAAGGATTTAGACAGTTTCATGCCAGTTTTCAGGTAGTTTTTTGGATATTTCTGCCACTTTTTTGCCAGTTTAAAATCATGCCTGAATTACGACTTTTTTGACATCATTTCGGCTATTATCGTTGATTTGGGATTTGTCATCTTGTTTCTCATCACCGAAATCAAAGTCTGTATGACCAGTTAATCCCAATTCAATACAGGCTTCAACAAAATCATTGATACTACAACCAATTTTGTTACATTGTTCACGCAAATTTTCATGCATTTGCGGTTTAATTCTTGCTGAAACAGTTCGTGACATTTGTTTACAGCTGTTTACTAGGGTTTGCAGATTATTAAACACAGATTATGACGAATAGATTATCACTGTATTTGTATTTGCTTTCCTATGGGGGGATATGTTTTGAAACATCTACTAGTATCACTTTTATCATAATTGCATCCTTTGATATGTTTGATTTTCTTTATTGCTTCTTTTTCTGTGTTATCTTGTCCTGCAACCCAACAGATCATACAAACTGCAGACCAATTAGGCACAGAGTCAATTTTTGGTGGAAGCCCGAGAAATTTTCTATATTTATAGACCTGTGATTTTTGTTCATCTTTCTTTTCTTCAAGAGCAATAATTTTCAAATCTTCAATCAACATCTTCATTTCATTAATGTATTTAGAAAGTAGTCTTGTTTCTTTAAATCTGAGTTGATAATACTTGAAACCATGTTTTAACATACTTTCAGCCATACTCAAGCCATTTTGATCAGATACTATATTATTATGCCAACTAAAATTCGTTAATCTTGATAAGAGTTCATCGAGTTGTCCATGTTGGAAAAAATCATCCATCTGTTTTTCTGTTAGTTCATCAGAATCCAAAACAATCTTGAAAGTATTGAAAGCTTTAGAAATCTCTTTTCCTATTCTCTTTGTGTACTCTGATTTATTGAAGTCCTTAGGTAATTTATCGAATTGTGAGGTTAGAAAAAGATACGCTTGAGGAGATAACAAATGTTGTGATTCCATACTAGAGTTATAACTCTAGTTGTTATTAAATACTAAGGTATATCATAGCCATGGTTAGTACCAAAAGAGCCACAAAAGGTTCACAAAAAGCCAACCATGATTCTCCAGTAATTATGGACTTTGGCACTCGAAAGATAAGCAATCAGAATTTTTCTAAAATGATTGCTCTTCCGAAAACAGCATTAGCAAATTGCAGTCCAAATGAGATTGCACAAGTTAATGTAAAACTGGTTCAGGACAAGGGAGAAAAGTACATCAAACTTACTCCAGTTTGTCAGACAGAAAAGGAAATTGAGAAATGAGCGAAACTGAATTTCCACCATTTTTGAAATGGGGCAGTTATCCCTCCAAAGACAAGGAAAATCCGGACATCCTAGTGGTTGAAGTTTTAGAAACTGAAACCTTTGAGACTGAATTTTCTACCAACATAAGAGCAAATGTAGACGGAATCGAAATGAATATTCCGCTACATAATTTTGAATCAAAGAACAACCAGCTCTTGAAGAAATTTCTTGAAGCGAAAAAGAAAGGAAAAATCCAAGTAGGAAAAGAATTCAAGATCAAGACTTGGAAAGAGCAACATCCAAAGAAGATGACCTTCGAAATAAGAAGATACGAGTTAGTTTTCTAACTCTATCTTTTCTTTTTTGGTGAACATCATGGTTTCATTTGATAAAGACAAACTTGCAGAACAGATTGAATCATTAAAGAAACTTCCGCAGATTAAAGAAGTAAAAGCATTAAGGCAAAGATTAGAAAAGGAACTTGGAAGATTTGAAGAAAAGAAAATCATACGTGTAAAACCCATTGTTCAATCAGCGAATCTGTCAAGATCATCTAAACTCAAAAAATATCACCGATATCTTAGGATGATTCGTGATAACTTTCCTAATCTAAAATATTCAGATATTAGAAAACAGTTCTCTGAGAGAAGAAAAGGACAGGAATCAGACATTCCAGATGTGATATGGCAGAACCCTTCGCCATAAGCGACTACAAGAATCTAGGCACGATTAACACCAAAATCTTCCAAGATCGTAGCCTAGCCGTATCTGATTTACGCCCAATTTACGCACTAGATACAGAGACCTACAAGGGAGATGTCTTTCTCATAGCCGATTCTGATGGCAGATACCTAGACCAAATCAGCCCAGAGGCAGTAATCAAGTTCCTATTTCACAAAAAATATCAAAACTCATGGAACTTTTTCTATAATATCACCTATGATGCAGAAGTCATCTTGAAATTATTAGGCAGAGAATTAAACAACTACAAGAAAACAAGAAAATTAGAATTCAGATTTCAAGATTACAAAATAGAATACATTCCAAACAAGAAACTGGCAATTAGAAAAGGTCATCACAGTACAGTATTTTTTGATATTGCCCAATTCTATCATGCTAGTCTTAAAGATGCATATCAGAAAAACATTGGGCAATTACAAAAAGAATACTTGGAAATAAAACAAAAAAGAAATGGTTTTTCAAGTTGGTTTTACAAAAACAATAGAAATAAAATCAGAAACTATTGCATTCAAGATTGCATCTTAACAAAACAGTTGGCAGAAAAATGGATTAAACTGTTCCACAATGCATTTGGTTTCTATCCAATGCGATGGGTTTCATCAGGATATTTGGCAGAAAAAGTTTTGGTAAACAATCAAATCGATATTCCAAGATTTGATTCGATCCCTTATGAAATACAAAAATTAGCATTTCAATCATATTTTGGCGGAAGATTTGAAATACTGAAACGTGGCTTTATTGGAACTGCATTCCAGTATGATGTCAATTCTGCATACCCTAACGCGCTAGCACAGATTCCAAATCTATCCAAAGGAGATTGGATACAACAAAAATCAATTCATCCTGATGCAAAACTAGGATTTTTTCGTATAATTGCAAACATTCCAGATTTGAAATATGTTCCGCCTTTTCCTTTTAGAAAGAATCACAGTATCATTTTTCCATCAGGCAAGTTTGAGACGTGTGTAACTTTGGCAGAATTACTAGCCTGTAATAATCCAAAATACTACAAGATCTTAGAGTCTTACCAGTTCATACCTAGTTCTGACGAGTATCCATACAGGGAATTTATAGAACAACTATACCAAAAACGCCTTACTCTCAAGGCAGAGGATAACCCGTTACAACTACCCATCAAGACCGTAATGAACAGCATCTACGGAAAGACAGGTCAAAAGACCAACCGAAGAATAGGAAATCTGTTCAATCCTGTTCTGTTTGCTACAATTACAGGTATTGCAAGGGCTCAACTGTATAGATTTGTCATGGAAAATAATCTCGAAAGAGATGTAGTTTCCTTTGCTACTGATTCGATCTGTGTTACAAAAAGACTAGATATTGATTCTGATAAAATAGGTGAATTTTCTTTTGATGATTCTGCAAGCGATGTATTTGTTTTACAAAATGGAATCAACCGTTTCAATGGAAAGTGGAAACAAAGAGGACTAGGAAAACTGCAAGACCGAGATATTGAACACTTGGAGACGATTATCAAGAAAGGAAAGATGTATTTGAAATTCAAAGTGTTACGAAGTTCTAGGTTAAGATCATCAATACTTCAAGACAAGTTATCTGAAATTGGTAGAATTAAGACGTTTGAAAAGGAAGTGAATTTGAACGCAGACAAGAAACGATTTTGGTTAGGAGAGATTGAAAGTATAGATTCTAGAATCATGAATGAATCAACACCAATATCGTTAAATCATTTTATAAAAGAAACATTGTGATTGAAAGAAGAAAAAAGACCAGTAATTGATGATACCAGATCGAATGATGATCCCGCAATCGGACCTCCCATAATGTTCACAAATCCACATATTAGAAAGATGTTTAATTTTGTTAATGCATCTAATGATGATGTATTTTATGATCTTGGATCTGGCTGGGCTCAGAATATAATTATTGGAATTACTGAATTCAATTTAAAAAAGTGTATTGGAATTGAATCAGACGAAGATAGATACCAAAATTCGATCAGACGTCTGAAGAAATATAAAATTCCAAAAAATAGAGCAAAAATAATTCATGGCAAATTTGAAGACCTTTTTGAAAATAAAATAAAAGGAGTTAATCTAAAAGAAGCAACTATCATTTTCTATGGTTTGGAAACTACCGGAATTTTTACAAAATTAAAAAAAAATATCCGTGATGGTTGTAAACTTGTGTATTATAACAAATGCCTTTTTCCCGAAATTAAAGCAAATGATTCAGATTATCCGTTCTATGTGTCGATTTCCCCTTTTGATAAACCTCTATCTGCATATGATTGGCTATCTTCAATAATTAAAAAAGAAAAATCCTCAATTAATAAAAACAAAAAACCTGCCATGTCAGAGTTATGGAATGAATTCTTTCATGATTTCGATGTTGAAGATGACAGAGATTTAGCTGAAGACTATCGTGATCGATTGAAAAAAATCTTCTCCAACAAATCATAACGTATTCTATAACGTAGACAGCGTGACTTTTTGTGCGTAGGAGGGGGGCTTTCCTTTTTTACTTGGCGTAAATAACAGAGTCTTCTGTTACTATGCAATCCATCTTTATATCGTGATCATCATGAGGAAATGATTTCAGTATGTGTTTTGCATATGCTAATCCTATCTTCTTTGATTTCTTTCCGTGCAGGTATCTATCGTAAAATCCAAAACCATATCCTAGTCTGTATCCGTCTCTTGTTAATGCAATTGCTGGTACTAGTATGACGTCAAGTTTTTTCACAGTTTCACACTTTTCTTTTGGCTCCATTACTGAAAAACTACCCATCTCCAGATCTGACATGCTGGTAATTTTTTTAAAAATTATATCGTTTTTTTCTACACGTGGTAACGCCACTTCTTTTCCCTGATTGAAAAATTCCTGTATCAACTCATGTGTCTGAACTTCACTTCCTATGGAATAGTACACGCCAATAGATGTTGATTGCCTGTAAAAATCAATTTTCCGTAGATTGTCACGTATCTTACTGCTTGCAATTTTTATAAAATCAAGCGAAAGTGAATCTCTTGCATCCAAAATCTGCTTACGTAGTCTGGATTTTTCAACTGGATTGGACAAATTCTTTACTAATTGATGCAGCTGTTACGGTGTTTTTTAAAAGCATCGCTATTGTCATTGGTCCTACTCCTCCTGGAACAGGTGTAACATATGATGCCTTTTTGATGACATTCTCATAGTCTACGTCTCCTACCAATTTTCCATCTAACCTTGCTGTCCCAACATCTATCACAACTGCTCCTTCTTTTACCATGTCTTCAGTTAGAATGAATTTCTGCCTATTCCCAATTGCCGTTACTATAATGTCTGAATTAAGGCAATATTCTTTGAGGTTTCTTGTTTTAGAGTGACAAGTAGTCACAGTAGCATTTTTTTCTAGCATCATATTGTAGAGGGGTTTGCCCACTAGATTGCTTCTGTTTATTATTGTCACATTTTTTCCTTCTAATGGTATCTTATAATATTCAAATAATTCCATTATTCCTGAAGGTGTACAAGGCTTGAGAATTCCTCTGCCTGTTGTCAGCAATCCTATGTTGTGCGGTGTTAATCCATCTACATCTTTCAATGGGGAAATTCTAGAAGTTGTTGTAAACTCATCTAATTGACCTGGAAGCGGAAGTTGCACTAGAATTCCATGAACTGAATCATCATTATTTAATAAATTCACAAGAGAGTTCATTTCCTTTTGGGAAAATTCTGAAGGAAGCTTGTGATCCTTTGTTGTAATTCCTACATCTGCGCATGCTTTTTGCTTGTTTCTAACATATGTAGCAGATGCTGGATCATCTCCGACTAGAACAGTGGCAAGACATGGTATTATTCCATTCTCTGCTAACTCTTTTACAGCTGATTTGACTCGCTCCTTTACTGATGCAGATACTACAATTCCGTCTATTTTTTGACCTGTCAAGCAAATTTGAATATTTTTTTGGATATTTAATCTTTGGAATAAATAATATAAATTCCGTTAAAATCAATAAGAGCCAATCCTTGTTATTTAGTATTGAAAATTGCTTTTGACACTAACAAATATGTGGACAAAATCACAAAAAATTCTAATACATACTTTCATACTTTCATAAATCATGATAATCTAGCTGCTGGCATTCTAAGGCTATCTCCTGGTGAAAAAGACACTCAAACTCCTCATGATAGTGATGAAGTATATTATGTTGTAAAAGGTGACGGATTTATTATGATTGATGACAAAAATTATCCTGTTTCTCCAGGCATGTCATATTATGTAGAAAAAAACATTCCTCATAGATTTCATGGCAATACAACAGATCTTGTTGTAATGTATTTTTTTGGTGGGCCAGATACCTAGGATATTGTTGTTTTTCTTCCTGTTATCTTGATCTTTCCGTTGGCAAAAAGTTTCACTGCTTCTGGGTATATCTTGTGCTCTTGTCGTAGAATTTTTTTTGTTATTGTATCTTCTGTATCATTATCTTCTATTTTTATTACTGATTGTAATATTATTGGACCGGTATCCATTCCTTCATCTACAAAATGAACTGTACATCCTGAATATTTCACTCCGTATTCAAAAGCCTGCCTCTGAGAATGCAATCCTGGAAATGAAGGCAAAATTGCCGGATGTATGTTCATTATTCTTCCTTTGTATTGTCGTATGAACTCTGGGCTGATTATTCTCATAAAACCTGCAAGACATATCAGGCCATTTTGCGGCGTTACTTTGTATTTCTTGAGTATGCCTACAATTTTAGAATCATATTCCCAATTGCCGCCTTTGAGACCGTTGCTTTCTACTATTTCTGTACTTAAACCTAATTTCCGTGCTATTGCCAGTCCTTTTGCATTTGGATTGTTGGAAATAACAACAGTGGGTTCTATTGGGATGTTATTCTTTCTAACTGATTTTAGAATGTATTCCATGTTGCTACCTCTTCCGGAGATCAGAATCGCAAGTTTTAGCATGCTTTGATCTTGATACTATATGAATAAACACTTTACTAATTAGAAAATCAGATGATCGATTTACTATGTGTTAGGCTATGGTAGGTGAATCTTGCAATTTATATCTCATATTGTATTGAGAATCGAAAGTGATTTCCAAGATACAAATGACATCAAATGGAATTCTTGTTACACGTAATGGTGCAAAGATCAATCTTGATCCAAAGCGCGGAGTACAAAACGAGATTAATTTTGTATCGCATGCTCATTTAGATCATCTTCACAACCAACGTGGACAAAGTGTGCTTATTGCATCAAAACAAACTAGTGAAATTGCAAAACTGAGGGGGTATGTTATTGAAAACTATGTTGAAAATTATGAGAATTTTACAATGATTGACGCTGGACACATTCTTGGTGCAAAGGGTCTCCTAGTTGATGATCTTTTCTATACTGGTGACATATCTATTAGAGATCGTGGCTTTATGAAAGGCGCCAAAGTGCCAAAATGTAAAACCTTGATAACTGAATGTACGTTTGGAATGCCAGAGTATGTCTTTCCAAGCATTCCTGATACTGTAAAAAGAGTCAATGAAATCATATCTGAGTTATATGGTAGAGGAAAGCCTGTCATCTTACTTGGTTACGAGCTTGGAAAAGCGCAAATACTGTCATACTTGTTTTCTCACTGGCAGCCATACTATCATGATTCTGTTAAAAAAGTAAATGACTTGTATCGTAGTTTTGGAATACCACTGAACGAATCTATTGGGCACACTGAGGCTGAATCTATGGGACTGCTTGAAAAAAAGCCATGGTTAATGATTGCGCCTAATCTGAGTGGAAGAAACGTGTTTATCAAACACATGAAGTCCAAATATGATGCAATAACAATTGGTTTTAGCGGGTGGGCACAATCTTCCAGGTTCTCATTTGCACGTGGCCATGATTATTCAATACCATTAAGTGATCATTGTGACTATGATGAACTGATAAACATGATAGAACAATGCAATCCTGAAAAAATCTATACGGTACACGGATTTGTAGATGAATTTGCTTCAGATCTTGTCAAGAGGGGATATGATGCACAACCTCTACGAGAAGGCTCTATTGATGCGTATCTCTAATTGATTTTATTTTATCCAACATTTTGGTGTATTCTGTTCCTGATTATGTTGTAATTCCACTAGTTTGTAAACTTGCGAATTGCGCTATTGTATGAAACTCCAAATCGGTGTGCTTCATCTCTTGCATGCTGCAGAATTTTGAGTGCTTGGCTATTTCGTGGCAAACTGATTGGTTTTATCTGATCTGGATGGTAGATTTCCTCATTTTCTTTTGCAAGGGAAATACACGGTATGTCTACTCCTATTGCATATAACGCATCAAGTGCGGCATTTAGCTGTCCTCTACCACCATCAATCAGTACCATGTCAGGCATTTCTGATTTTTCTTCCTTGAGTTTGAGGTAACGTCGCTTTACAATCTCATTTATCATAGCAAAATCGTCCTGTCCTTGAACTGACTTTATTCTGAATTTTCTATATCCTGACTTTTGTGGTTTTCCTTCTACCATGCATGACATGGAACCTACTGCATAATCTCTGCCATGGTTTGAAATGTCAAAACATTCTATTTTGTTTGGAACGTTCTTCAGATTTAATATCTCTTGAAGCTCAATTAATGCAGGATCTACTCCTTTTGTAGCAATCAACAATAAATTCTTCATAATTAAATTGATAATCTCGCGCCTTTTTCCAGATGTGGGCGATATTATGCTTACATTTGTACCTGCTTCTCGTGATAGAACTTCTTCCAAAATCTCTTTTTTATCTGGTATCTCATTTACTATGACAAATCTTGGAATAGAATTTGTGGAATAGTATTGTGACAGAAAACTTGAAAATGAATTGTCGCCAACCAAATCAAAAGAAAATTTGTTCCTGTCCTTTATTACACCATTTGAGAGTTTGAAACTCATGATGTATGCTGTTTGATCTTTTATTTTTATTCCAAAATATTCTTCATTTGAGCCAATTTTTGTAGACTCCATCTTCTGTTTGATTTGGAGATTGCCCAATCTTTGCAATGTTTCATGTATTTCTTTTGCCTTTTCATATTGCATGTTCTCTGATGCTTGTTTCATTTCGTTTTCTAACGTGCGAGTAAATTCTCCTAATTTTTGTTTGCCCCTTAGAATTGATTCTAGATCTGCTACATGCTTGTTGTAATCTTGTCTAGCCTGCTCAAATTGGCACGGTGCCTCACAGTTTCCCAAGTGATATTCAAGACATGCTTCTTTTGGCAGTTTTTTACATATTCTTATCTTGAATGTTTTACGAAGAAGGCCTATTGATAACATCTTTGAGCTTCCGTGTGTAAATGGGCCGTAAACCCTGCCTCCGCCTAAAAATTGACCGGTCCTTGTCCTCCTTGCAACCATAAGGCGAGGAAATTCCTCATTTGTTATCCTAAGGTACGTGTATCTTTGCTGATCTTTAAGTTCAATGTTGTATGGTGGTCTGTATCTTTTTATCATATTTGCCTCCAATAGAAATGCCTCTTCTTCATTATCTGTCAAGACAAATTCTATATCTGAAATTTTTTCGACCAGTTTCTGTGTTTTATAATTCTGATTTTTCAAAAAATACGATTTGACACGATTTTTTAGATTTTTTGCTTTTCCTATGTATAGTATTGTATCTGCCTTGTCTTTCATAATGTAGATTCCAGGATGAGATGGAATCGAAATTTTTGTTATGTCAAGAATCATTTTTTATAATGTGCTTCAAGTATTGTCCGGTATAACTTAGAGGATTGTGTGAGATCTGCTCTGGAGTTCCCGTTGCTACAACAGTGCCTCCACCATCTCCCCCTTCTGGACCAAGATCAATTATCCAATCTGAATTTTTTATTACGTCCATATTGTGTTCTATTATGATTATTGTATTTCCTAGGTCTACTAGTCTGTTTAATACCTCCAATAGTTTCTGCACATCTGCAAAATGAAGTCCTGTGGTAGGCTCATCTAAGATGTAGACTGTTCTTCCAGTATCTCGTTTTGAGAGTTCTGATGCAAGTTTTACACGTTGAGCTTCACCACCAGATAGTGTAGTTGCGGCCTGGCCAAGCTTGATGTATCCCAGACCTACATCTGATATAGTCTTGAGCTTTCTCTGAATGGATGGTATGTTTATAAAAAATTCCAAAGCCTCATCAACAGTCATTGCAAGAACGTCTGAAATGTTCTTGTCCTTGTAGTGAACAGCAAGTGTTTCAGAGTTGTAGCGTTTTCCTTTACACTCATCGCATATGACATATACATCTGATAGGAACTGCATCTCTATCTTTTTGACCCCGTCACCCTCACAGGCAAAACATCTCCCGTCTGCCACATTAAATGAAAATTGGCCTGGTGTGTAGCCTCTTTCCTTTGAAAGCTCAGTTCCTGCGTATAATTCTCTTATTGGTGTAAATGCGCCTATGTATGTGGCAGGATTTGAACGCGGTGTTCGTCCTATTGGGGACTGATCTATGCCTATGACTTTGTCTATCTCGTCCATTCCGCTTATTCCCTTGTGTCTTCCAGGCCTGTCAGTAGAACCATAAATCTCCGCTGCAAGTGCTTTGTACAATATGTCGTTTACAAGTGTAGATTTACCAGAACCGGATACTCCTGTTATTGTAACCATCATTCCTAGTGGAAATTCTACATCGATATTTCTGAGATTGTTCTCTGTTGCTCCTTTGAGAACAAGTTTGCTCTTTTGCTCATGTCTTTTTTTTGCCAATTTTATTGCATTGTGATCTCTTAGATATTTTCCTGTAATTGATTTGTCACTTTTCAAAATGTCGTTTATTGTGCCCTCAAAAACTACATTTCCTCCATGTATTCCAGCATCTGGGCCAAGATCAATTATCCAATCTGAACTTCGCATTACTTCTTCATCATGTTCTACTACCAGTATGGTATTTCCAAGGTCGCGAAGTTTTGTAAGTGTCTTGATTAGTTTAGCATTGTCTCTTTGATGTAGACCAATGGTAGGCTCATCTAATACATACAACACTCCCGTGAGATTTGATCCTATCTGGGTAGCAAGTCGAATTCTTTGTGCTTCACCACCTGATAATGTAGAACTAACTCTGTTGAGTGTGAGATAGTTTAATCCAACATTTCTTAAAAATTCTAGTCTTGATAGAACTTCTTTTAGGATTGATTTGGCAATGTATCTTTCTGTTTCACTTAGCTGCAAGTTTTTGAAAAACTCGTAACATGAATCTATTGATAAATCACATACATCCATAATGGAAAGAGAATTTATAGAAACTGCAAGTGCCTCATCTTTTAATCTCCTTCCTTTGCATAAATTACAAGGAGTTTCTTGCATGAATTTGCTCAATTCTTCTCTTTTTGATTCAGAGTCTGTTTCTGCAAAATTTCTCTGTAGACTTGGTATTACTCCCTGAAAGTTATTTGTGTATTCCCATCGTGAATCAGTTGATTGGGACTCGTACGAGAATTTTACTGCCTCATTACTTCCATACAGAATTATTTGAATTTGTTTTGGCGTCATTTTGTTAATTGGGGTCATCAAGTCAAAACCATATTTTTTTCCAACATCTCGCAATGTCTGCCTTCTAAATGATGAAAATCTTCCAGACCATGGAACTATTGCACCATCTAATATTGACTTGGTCTTGTCTGGTATTAGCAAATCAGGATCAAATTCCATCTTTACTCCCAATCCGTGACATGTCTTACATGCTCCAAATGGAGAATTAAATGAGAATCCTCTTGGTTCCAATTCTCCAATAGATATTCCACAAAATGGACATGCATTGTTTTGCGAAAATATCTTTTCTTCAGTATCCACAACCATCACATCGCCTTTTCCTGCCTTTAATGCAGTCTGGATGGATTCATACAGTCTACTTTTTTCTTCCCATGATGCCTTGACCCTGTCAACAACTATCTCGATGTTGTGCCATTTTTGTTTGTCAAGTACTGGAAGCTCACCGTCTAATTCTATTATTTCTCCATCTATTCTAATTCTAGAGTATCCTTGTTTTTTTACTTGCTCAAAGAGTTTTTCATAAGTTCCCTTTTTCCTTCTTACAAGTGACGCTAGAATCAAAATTTTCTTTCCTTCTGATTCTTTTAGTATTGATTCACAGATTGATTCAACTGATTGATTTGATATCTTGCGGGCACATCTGGGACAATGGGGTACCCCTATCCTGGCATATAGTAATCTTAGATAATCATAAATCTCAGTTATAGTTCCAACTGTAGATCTAGGATTTTTGCTTGTAGTTTTTTGTTGTATTGATATTGCAGGTGAAAGCCCTTCAATTGAGTCAACATCTGGCTTGTTCATCATCTCAAGAAATTGTCGTGCATATGCTGAAAGAGATTCTACATATCTTCGCTGTCCTTCTGCATATATGGTATCAAATGCTAGTGTTGATTTCCCAGATCCTGACAGACCTGTAATTACTACTAGCTTATTCTTTGGAATGTCTACATTGATATTTTTCAAGTTGTGCTCTCTTGCACCGCGGATAATTAGTTTGTCAGTCATTTTGTAATTGTTTTTGTATTTTGGTTAATCTGTCTCTATATTCAATTGCGCGTTCAAAATCAAGATCTTCTGCATAGCGTTTCATGTTTGCCTCTATCTCTATTGCAAGTGCTTGGATATCGTGCTTTGACATGTGTTTTGTTTCATCTAAAACAACAGTCTGTTGTGGAATTGCTTTCACAATTGTAGTTGGTGTTATTCCCATCTTTTGATTGTATTCTATCTGCTTTGTTCTTCTTCTATCTGTTTCTGTCATTGCAAGTTTTATCGACTGGGTTATGGTGTCAGAATACATTATTACTGAGCCATCCTTGTTTCTTGCTGCTCTTCCAAATGTCTGAATCAAGCTTGTTATGTTCCTCAAAAACCCTTCCTTATCAGCGTCAAGTATTGCTACCAATGAGACCTCAGGTATGTCCAAACCCTCTCGTAGTAGATTTATGCCTACTAACACATCAAATTCTCCTAATCTGAGCTGCCTGATTATCTCAGTTCTCTGTAAATTTTCAATCTCTGAATGCAAGTATCTTACTTTTACCTTGTTTTTTGCTAAATATTCTGCAAGATCTTCTGCCATTCTTTTTGTTAATGTTGTAACCAATACTCGTTGGTCTTTCTCCACACGTTTTTTGATTTCTAGGATCAAATCATCCATTTGGTTTGTGGTTTTTCGTATTTCCACTGTAGGATCTACAAGTCCTGTTGGCCTGATTAGTTGTTCTACGATTTGAAAACTATTTTTTCTTTCATACTCCCCTGGCGTTGCAGATACAAAAATTGTGTTTTTGATATATTTTTCAAATTCTTCAAACTTGAGCGGTCTGTTGTCAAATGCACTTGGAAGTCTAAATCCATAGTCGATCAAAGATTTTTTTCTTGTATGATCCCCATTGTACATTCCATGAATCTGGGGCAATGTCACATGTGACTCGTCAATTACAAGGAGAAAATCTTCTCCAAAAAAATCTAAAAGACAAAATGGAGGTTCACCTGATTTTCTTCCATCAAAATGTCTTGAATAATTTTCGATTCCTGAACAATATCCTAATTCTTCTATCATCTCTAGGTCGTATTTTGTTCTCATCTCTAATCTCTGCCTTTCAAGCTCAGGCAGTTCTGATAATCTCTGTTTTAATTCATTTCTGATTGATTGTATTGCTGTTTTTCTTACATCTGCCGCAACTAGATAATGTTTTGCAGGATAAATTTTGATTTTTGATATTTGTTTTTTTTCTTTGAGTGAAACTGGATCACATATTGATATTTTTTCTACATCATCTCCAAATAGTGAAATCCTGACAATTGAATCTGAATATGCCGGTATGATGTCTATGGTGTCTCCTTTGATTCTGAATCTTCCTGCAAGTAATTCTGTGTCATTTCTGTCATATCTTGCATTTACTAGTTTTTTTATTAAAGAACTTCTCCCAATTTCAGCATCTTTTTCAATTGTGATTGCCATTGTTTCCCATTCACTTGGAGAACCTAGCGAGTAAATGCAAGAAACCGTGGCTATGATTATTGTAGGTTCTCCAGATAGAAGCATTGCAGTTGCTTCCAGTCTTAGTTTTTCTATCTTTTCATTTATTGCAGTATCTTTTTCAATATATGTATCAGTCTGTGGGATATAGCTTTCTGGTTGATAATAGTCGTAATACGATACAAAATAACCTACATTGTTTTTTGGAAAGAATTGTTTGAGCTCTGCGTAAAGCTGAGCAGCTAAAGTTTTGTTATGTGATATCACAAGTGTATTTTTTCCCGTCCTTGCAATTGCATTTGCAACTGTGAATGTCTTGCCGCTACCTGTAACTCCAAGTAGAGTCTGTATCTTCTTTTTTTGTATTCCTTGAATTAATTTTTCTATTGCCTCTGGTTGATCACCTGTAGGGCTAAAGTCTGATTCTAGTTCAAAACTTGGGTTTTTTAACAAGCGTTATGTTTTTCTCTTATTTCAAATTTAAAGGAATGGTGTCTATATCATGACTACCAATTAGGTTCTTTTGAAACTTGGAGACCTTCTTTTGTTTCTATTATGCCCATGATATTTACAGTGTGTTTTGCATTAGAGCTATTTCGTTCTAGAATTTTTTTTGCAATCTCTAATCTTGTTTTTTTATCCATGTGTTGACCTATTTTGTACTTGCCTCTCATTGTTACTGGGACAATTTTGATTATTGCAACCTCTTCGACCACTTTCATGTTCTGTGAGAGTTCTTCATATCCTCCTTCTGGTTGATATTTTTTCATCAGTTCATTTAGTGCCATTGCTTTTTCTTTTGGATTTGAAACAATTGTGGCGTTTCCCTTTATCACTACACTGATGTATAGTGTATCTGCCTGAGACGCATCTGTAGGGGAGGTAAAATATGATGGTAAAAATTCAAGGCTTTGATCTGCTTCAAAGCCTACCTTTGAGTTTCTTGTCATGTTCTCCAGTTTTTCTCCGCGTGGGTGAGAATGCATGTATATCGAGCCATTTGCGTATACAAAGTTCATCGGTATTATCTGTGGGTATCCATTTTCATCAATACTGCAAACTCTACCAGTTTCTTGCTTATTGAGAAATTCAATTATCCTTTCTTGTGATTTTATCTCTAGTCGCCCTAAAAGTTGCATATGGTGTTGTTATCATGCATGATATTTCTGCGTATGGTTTTAATAGATAAATGTAAGTGGTCCTAACACAGGATATGAAAAGAGCATACCAGTCAGAAATGTTTACTGGTGTTATAGTGAGTTCTGTCATTGGTTTTGCAAGTTATGTGTATACCTTGTTTGGAAATACAATACCGTCATTTTTTGCAGTATATTTCAAAGAGATTGGGGCTGCCTTGATAATGATGGCGGTCTTTGTATTTGCTATTGCATGGATCTTAAAAGCAAAACCTCACAAAAAGCCTCAAAAATATCTTATCAAAGTATTTGATATTTGTGGGGTGGAAACTCGTATTGATGGCATCAGATCTGAGTTTAAGACACATGATGTTGCTTGGAGCTTTATGAAAGAATACAAGAAATTTTATCCGCTCTATAATTTTGCACTTGTGTCAGATCTGCCAAATTCTGAGAGGCTTACAATTTACAGATATCTGTAAAACTACTTTCTTGGATTATTTTGGTCCTTGAAATAAGGCATTATGGTTGATGCAAACTTGTCAATAGAACCAAAGTATCCTGAACCCCAGAATCTTACAATAAAGTGATTTACACCTGCTTTCATGAATCTCTCAAATACTGGTATGATGTCATCAGGGGTTCCCATTCCTATTGATGAGCGTGCTACTTTGTCAGGTATTGTTTGTGCTGCTTCTCTCATCTTTACTATCCATTCTTGGTTTGACATGGAATATTCTGTAAAGTATTTCTTGAAATCAAATCCTGCAATATCTTCAATCCCGTGAACTTTGAGAACTTCAGGTTTGAACAAGCTTACTTTTACAGCATTTTTCATTTTTGCCCATGCACTTTCAGCATCATCTGAAAAGTATACATCAATGTCAACTGCATAATTGAAATTATCATCTTTTCTTCCATTTTCTTTCATGGATGTCTTGATTGCCTTTACATGTTCTTCGTACAACTCTGGAGTGTATCCTATTGGAATCCATCCATCTCCATATTTTCCACATAATGCAAGTGTTCTTGGTGCTCCTGCTGCCATGTAGATTGGTGGTGCAGGTTTACGAACACTTTTTGCTTGTAGACATGCTTCTTCGAGTTGGTAAAAGTCTCCATTGAAATTAACTCTGTTTTCTGGAGATGAATTAAAAAGCAATTTTATTACTTGGAGTTGTTCTTCAAATCTGCCAACTGGTTTATCCCACTGTATTTTGAATTCCTTGAGATTTTGTGCCTCTCCTGCGCCTATTCCAAGTGTTCCTCTTCCATGTGAAACTCTGTCAAGTGTAATTGTGGCTAGTGCTATGTTTGATGGATGTCTTCTAACTGCATCTGTAACACAGGTTCCAAGTTCTACTCTCTGTGTTACTGCTGCTATTGCAGAAAGCATGACCCATGGATCATTCACTATTGCCTTGTTCCACTGTGGAACATTACTGTGATCCATGTACCAAATAGAATCATATCCTATCTTGTCTGCCAAAACACAGGCAGTAATTATCTGGTCCTCATTTAGACCAAGTCTTGCAACATTGAGTCCCTGTTGAATTCCAAATTTTACCATTTGCGAAATCCTATTGTTGTCTCAAATTAGGTGTATTTAAGTCTAGTAATCCGAGAGGATATTTGCCAATTTCGAGTCAGCATGCATTGAAAAAATTGAATTTATTCTAAAAAAGTAAAAAGATAGTTGTGACCTAGAGTTTGCCGTCTACTATGTCTTTTAAGAGTTGAACAACATCCTGTTTTGTCACTGGTAGTGGATTTGGATCTAAATGGCCCTTGTCTGTCATGACCACATCTGCTGCTTGATCAAATGGTGCCTTTAACGTTAATTTGTCAAACTTTAGTTTTTCAATCACTTCTTTGAATCTGTCGTAGAAGATTGATTTGTTGAATCTATGTGCTACTGTAGTGCATGACGATAGTGAATATCCGTGTGGTACACCTTCATTTGAGAAGACATATGATAATGCATGACCTAATGTGGTTGACGCATTGCCAAATCCTACTCCTGACAACATTGAACCAAATGGATAGTTCTCTGGCTTGTTGTTCATTATTGCATCATACAGAACATCAAAAGCTGATTTGCATAGCATCTTTGTGAATTCATTTCCTCTTTTGCTGTCATATCCTTCAGTTGCTTGTGCGCATGCATCACAGACGGAATTTTTAACTATTGCTTCGGGTGTTCCTTCCATGAAATATGCATCAATTACTGCCATGTCTGCAAGGAATCTCTCATCTTGTAAGAGCTTTTTCTTTCCATCAAATTTTAAAACACAGTAAGTAGTCATCTCTGCGCCAGTTCCAAATGTTGTTGGTATGAGTATTTTTGGAATTTTCATTTCCATTCCTGCATATTTTGCTACATCCAATGAACTTCCACCTCCAAGACCGATTATTGCAGATGGGTTTTTTGGTTTGAATTCTGCCATCACCTTGTTTACTGTCTCAATAGATGGTTCTGGTTCTACTTTGTCATATAACATGTAATCTTGAATATTCATTTTTGCAAGCCACTTGGCTGAAACATCAGGTGGAGCTGTTGTAACAACAAGTGCATTTTTTGGATATTGAGTTTCGGACAATGCATTTTTGCCGAAATTAATTGTCTTTGGCATTCTGACTGTATTCATAAAAAAACTAGGGCTTGCTACAATTATTATACTATTGCCTTTTTGCAGATTAAATGTGCACTTTTCTTGATATTGCTATTACACTGACTATTGATATTGCAATAATCATTCCTGCCATTGGGCCAAACTCTGGCACTGCTGGACCTACCACGATGTCAAAACTAGCTGTCTCTGGAGGGATTGGTTGGAATAGAATGCCCTGAACCTCTACTGTGACTTGGTATGTTCCTGCTGTCTGGAATTGAAATGGTATGCTGACAGCACCTTCTGCAGTGTGGGTTACTTGTGTACCAAATACTTGGTTGTCTCCTTGTGTCACTGATACTTTGTAATCTATGTGCTGTTGTAATGTGTTGTCTTTTTTATTGATAAAACTGATTTTAAGCTCAGTTTGATCCCCTGGGTTTGGAGTTGCAGGATTTGTTTCAAAACCTACGTTTAATGTTCCAGCACTAGTTGGCTTGACAACTTGGTCTGCATAGGCTGGTGCGACAACTGAAACTAGTACCAACACTCCAAGTATTGCCATTATGGATGTTTTTGAATTATTTTTCCAGAACACAATATTGCTTGTAATTGCTTCTATATAAAAAAAGTGTAACAAAGGTATTCTAATCAATAAATAAAAAGACTCTAAATTGATCCAATTTTTAGTTGATATGTGTTATAGGTAAATGATAATTGGGAATTTTCAATCATTATCTACAAATTCTGCAAAAAAGGATGCACTTGATATAATAAAAACTGGTCTTGCTGCAGCAGATCCAAGTCTCTATCTAAAAAAAATCATAAAAAATAACTCTCTCATATTACCACATGGAAAAATTAATCTCAGAAAATATGAAAAAATTCTAGTTGTATCTGTTGGAAAAGCGTCACATTTGATGGCACGTACTGTTGATTCTCTTATCTGCGTAGATGGTGGAATAATAATTTCGCCTACTAAAATCAAGGTAGATGCAAAGAAATTCAAAGTAATCACTGCCGGCCATCCCTTTCCAAACAAAAACAGCATTGCTGCCGCAAAATCTGTTGTAAAATACATTAGTACTGCTACAACTAAGGATCTGGTCATATTTTTGATATCAGGTGGTACATCATCGCTTGTATCACTGCCTGATGGAATAACGCTGAGAGAAAAGCAAAAGACAACAAAACTGCTACTACAATCTGGAGCAAGTATTCAAGAGATAAACTGTGTACGCAAACACCTCTCAAAGATCAAAGGAGGTAAATTGCTGGAACATCTGAGATCTGATGCAGTATCACTTGTAATGTCTGATGTTGTAGGAAATGATATGTCTAGTATTGCATCCGGTATGACTTATTGTGATTTTACTTCCTTTTCTGATGCAAAAAAGATCTTGAAAAAATATCATCTTGATAGACTTGTTCCAAAAAATGTCTTACAGCATATCAATTTTGGAATAAAAGGTAAGATCGACGAAACACCAAAGATGGCAAAGATACCAAATGTTGTCATTGCATCAAATGATGATTGTCTTGATGCAATGAAACATCGTGCACAAAATTTAGGCTATACTGTTAAAGTTGTAAAAAATATCTCTTCTAATGTTATAGATCTCAGTATGAAGTTATCTAAAATTGCTACTAGAAAAAAATACTGCATAATATTTGGTGGTGAAAGCACAGTTGTTGTAAAAGGAAAAGGAAAGGGCGGCAGAAACCAAGAATTAGTTTTACGCATTTCTCATAATCTTTCAAAGCAAAGTAAGAATTCTACTGTTGTATCTTTGGGAACAGATGGAATTGATGGTAATACTAGTTGTGCGGGTGCAATATGGCAATCAGATAAGCCTATGAACAATGTCACAAAGTATCTTGCTGATAATAATTCTCATGATTTCTTCAAAAAATATGGTGGATTGATCTTTACTGGTTATACTGGTACAAACTTGTTGGATGTTGGTGTTGTATTAACAAAGTAATTTACTTGCTTTGTTTTCACTTTGATCTATTCTTTGGTATTTCACATTGAGATTTCTTTGTCTGAACATCTGTTTGATAAATCCAAGTCGTCTTTCTATGAAAACATCATCAGTTTGTTTATTTTCAGAAAGACATTCGAACATTGATTGGTGATCTAACATTATTTTTACAATGTCGGAATTTTTTATTATGAATCTGCCTATGCCCCAAAATATTCCTACATGAAGTGCAATGTATCTTGACTGCTCTGGTGTTACAATGTTGTAAAAATATTCTGCATGCATCCTGCTTTCTTCAAACCTTGCTTGTTCATTCTCAATTATCCATGAGATCTTTTTTTGATCACCATCAAAAAAGTAAACATGCTCCATGTCAACATATTTACCAAATATGTCAATATATTTTCTGTATACTACTGAATAAGAAAAATAAAAACCTGTTATCGTGCTAGAAGCAAATTCCTTTTTTACAAACATGGTAGACGAACTAGTAGATTTTTCAGAATATGATCCAGAGCTTGCAGAAGGTCTAAAATGGATTGATTGTGAAGCACAAAAGCGTGGAATTACTTTCTATGAAATGGTCTTTCATGTTTTACATAGACATGATATAGATTCAAAAGCAAAAGATTGGTTGGCAAATAGAAATTAATTTTTTCTAAAACCGGTTGTAAAATTTTAACTCAGCGCAAGACGTTTTTCAATTGAAATGTATTCACACCCTGATGGTCCACAATACTTGCCAACATAGACTGCTTTTGGTCTGTACAGCATTGGCTTTGGAGCAGCCTCTGCAAATTTTTCTTCTATTATATGAGCAGTCCAACCAGATACTCTTGATATTGCAAATATTGGTGTGTTAAGATCCATTGGAATGCCAAGCATGTAATACACTGATGCACTGTACAAATCCACATTTGGAAAAATATCTGAGCTTTTGATCTTTTTCATTTCTCCTTCTGTTATTTCTTCAACTTTCTTTGTAATGCCGTACCAAGGCTGACCTGTTTTCTCTGCTAATCTTCGTGACAGTTCTCGTAATACCTCTGCTCTTGGATCAAATGTCTTGTATACTGCATGACCCATACCCATTATTTTTTGGCTCTTTGCAAGTTTCTCTTTTATCCATTGTTCTACTTTTGATTCTGAGCCTATCTCTAAAAGCATCTTCATTACCTGGAAATTTGCACCTCCGTGAAGTTCTCCACTTAGTGCACCTACAGCTGCACTAACTGCCGCATACATATTTGCGCGCGTTGATGCTACTTCTCTTGCTGCAAAAGTTGATGCGTTAAAACTGTGTTCTGCATGTAATATTAGGCAAATATCAAAAATGCGTGCTGCTTCTGTATCGGGTTCCTTTCCTGTAAGCATGTACAAAAAATTCCCTGCATGATTTAGTTTTTTTGATGGTTGGATGATTTCCTTTCCATTTCTAATTCTATCCCAGCATGCCACAATGATTGGAATCTTTGAAATTAGGTTAATTGCTCTGTTGTAATTTGTATTTCTATCGTCTGTTTTTTCTTTGTCGTATACTGCCATCATGGATACTGTTGATTGAAGTACATCCATGGGGTTTGCAGTCTTTGGCATATTTCTTAATGTCTCTTCCAACCCTTCTGGAATCTCACGTGTTGCCACAAGTTTGTCTGAAAATGAAGAAAGAACATCATGTGTTGGTAGATCATCATTAAGTAAAAGGCACGAAGTTTCTTCAAATGTTGATTTTTTGACTAGATCTAAGACGTCATATCCTCTGTAAATTAACTTGCCATTTATGCCGTCAATTGATGAAATTTTAGTGTCTGCCACTTCTATGTTCCTAAGACCGATATTCTTTGTCTGCACGGGATATATTGGAAAAAATACGTATTAAATTATTACTAATTTGATAAATAAAAAATTAAGCAGTTAGTCTAATCTAATAACTCTGGCAATTATAGCAAAATTTGTAATGAATTGGTAGAAATGAGTCAATGGGATGACGAATTTGTTCGAATGGTAGACAATTTCGTGGTAGAAACAAAGGATCCTCGAATATTGCAAGAGATCTCTGATCTTGACAGAGAGTCTAGATTGCTAGGGATTTCTTTCTATGATATGTACTGCGTAGTATTGCAAGATGTCAAGGGTCATCAAGTTCTCGTCTCTGAATTTAAGACTTACATGAGTATCAAGAAATCAAGAATTTAATTCAATAAAGTTTCATGATTTGCTACTTGATTCTCAGAATTGCAGTTTAAATGAGGGTAATTTTTCCTTGTTAATTCGTTGGCAAGAACAAAAACTATCTGTATTTCTCATAAAGAAGATGCAGATGGAATAGGTGCGGCATCTCTCATTAGGCAAGCATTTGGAGGAGAAACTAGACTTGTAGATTATCCTGGATTGATGAAGGAACTAGAGCAACTAAAAGAAGACGAGAAGCTAAAAACCTTGTTCATATGTGATCTTGGCTTGAGCAAAACAAATCAGGATCAGTTTGTTGAAGTTTTGAAGGATTTAAGAAAAAAGAAAGTTTCCATAACATATATTGATCACCACGACATAGAAGATTCCATTAAAAAGAAGATCAAAGCGCTAAAGGTCAAACTCGTACATCAAGTCAATGAATGCACAACAGTCCAAGTGTATGACACATTCAAATCAAAATTAACTGATCATAGCTCATTCATTGCTGCATGTTCTGCAGTGACTGATTATATGGAGGACAGGCCTGTTGGTTCAAAACTGTTGCAAAGATTTGACCGACAATTTGTTCTTCTTGAAGCTACTGTTCTTACATTTAATATTACTAGTCATCAAAAAGATAATGAATTTCTACTTTATCTCGTTGATGAGCTGAGTGAACAAAAGTATCCACATGAATTGCCAAATACATTTGAATATGCTAGACTGCAAGCCGAAAAAATTTCAGGTGTTATTCAAAAAGTTAAAGAAAACATGAAAAAAATGAAAAACTTGTCATACATGGAGGTAACAGATTCTGGCGCAAGTATGGCCGTAAATTTTGTACTTGGTTTATCTGGGAAAGAAGTTGGTGTATCGTACAAGCTTCGTGAAGAACAAGGAATTTACGCTGTATCTGTTCGAGGTGCCAAGTCATGTAAGGTACACTTGGGTAGAATTGTGAATCAACTTGCAACTGATTTGGGAGGCTCTGGAGGAGGGCATGACAAAGCCTGCGGTGCAGTTATTCCAAAAGAAAAAATTTCTTTGTTTTTAAAAAAATTCAACTCAAAGCTTAGCTAATCTCAGCAACAAGGTCAATCTCCACTGCTGAATTAAGAGGAAGGCTTGCAACACCTACTGCAATTCTTGTATGCTTGCCTTTTTCTCCAAATATTTCTACCAAAAGATCTGATGCTGCATTGATTATCTTTGGATGTTCGTAAAATTCTGGTGAGCTATTTACAAATCCTGAAACCCTAACAATCTTTGATATGTTATCTAATGTACCAAGCTCTGAGTTTAATTGAGATAGTACATTGATTATGCACAATTTGGCAGCTTTTTGAGCATCCTCTATTGATGTGGTTGTAGGTACTTGACCCTTGTACTCTACCTGCCCATCTTTTACTGGGATCTGACCTGATACAAAGACTAGGTTGCCTGTCCTTACTACTGGAATGTATGACCCTGCAGGTTTTGGAGGCGTACTGAGGATGATGCCTAATGATTTGAGTTTTTGTTCGATCATGTGTTTTTCAATGATTTTATTTTATATATTCATATGTGATAAGGTGGATGAAATCTAATGCACAAGACCAAAGCACACGGACCTGAAATGAAAAAAGAATTGGATATTCTCATATCAAAAATTAGTGCGTTAGAGGCAGCATCAACTGATCGTGAAAAACAATCCTTAATGGGTATACTCAAGATACTTGCAGAAAACCAAAAACACTTTGTGGAAGAATTTGAGCATCTAAAAAAAGCACTGGATCTATTAACAATTCAAGTGTTCAAGATGGATCAATCCAGGCAATAGTCTGACCATCATTTATTGGTTCAATAAAAGATTAAATTCAGCCCTAATTGTTGTCAAACCAATGTCTAATCCTGTGGAGCCTTCTGATGACTCAAAGCCAGTTCTAAAAGACAAGAATCCTCATAATTATAGAAAAGTCGGTTACTCTATGATTGTAATATCTGTGTCTCTTGTACTTATTGGACTGTTGGTCTGGGCCATTGGCGATAATTATCATTTTTCAGGGGATATTATGGCAAAACAAGAAATTGTTTCAATGACACCAAAAAGTGGTTATACTATAGTCTTGTTTGATTATACTCAACCAATCGGAGCCAAATTGAAATTTTTGGACTCTGCAAGTACTCTACAAGCTGCTAATGCTCTTAAGCTGCAATACATACCACAGTATCTTGATCAGAAAGCACAAGTGTTGATATTTGATCAATCTGTTACTAATAACACCGATTCTGTTTCACTTGCCGAAGTCTATGCAATGACTCCAAATGATGGTTACAATATAGTTTCATTCAACACTGTGATGCCAGTTGGGGCAAGACTTGCAGGATTAAAGTTAGATGCCTCACTTGGAGAGGCAGTAAATGACACTGGAAAATATGCAGATGCAAATGCTGACAAACTCACTCAAATAGTGACATTTACCTCATCATATGATGATAATCTCAAACAGATACTTGGTCCAAAATATGACCCAATGCTAGTTTCCGAAAACATCAACAATATAAAGTCACTTCCTCAAAAACTAATTCTTCCAAAACCTGCACCTCCAGCACCTGTTACAAATGCTACAACTCCTACAATGCCTCCGGTAACCATAGTGCAAAACACTACCAAAGTCTCAATTTCTGCAACTGTCGCGGTATCTACCAATAATACCAAGTCATCTGTATCTCTTCTTAACAAGACTAGTACAAATGAAACAAAATCATCATTACCAGTAAATGGTACAAAAATAGCCATTGCAGCAAATGTGATTGTATCTCATATCTCTAACGGTACAGTGTCAAACACTACAAAAACAATTTCTCTTTCTGAAAAACTCGCAGTAAATTCTACTACCAAGTAATCTAGACTAACTCTTCATCAATTTCTTCAATAGGTTCGATAAACTGTGTGCATGTACAAGTCTTTACCAGACACTTGCCAAACTTTGTAATTGATTTACTTTCATCTGATGGCATGTGAGCATCAATGGTATGATGACACCTCTTACAATTCATATTTGAACAAATTTTTGGTTTTATTTAAAACCTTAATTTCCTACCTGGATTATGCCTTTAGAAATTAGCCATTGTATGCTTTGAACAAATTCATTGTCTGTAATTTGATCGTTTGACCACATTCCAGTACTGTGTTTTATCCATGTGGGTATAGACTGGGAAGAGTTTGTTCCCTGTGCACCATGTGGAACATGCATGACTCCTTTTGATATCAGATATTGTATGGCACCGATAAATTCAGAATCTTGTATGTCTCCTGTTGACCATGACTTTGCAGTGGTTTTTACCCATTTTGGTATTGATGTACTACTCTGATTCATTATGGATTGTGAATCAGAGTTTATAATGTTAGTATCTGTCAGTCTATCTGCAACATTTACAATTTGTGGATTTCCTCTTATTGTAATAATTGATGAAAAGTGCTCATCTAGCAAGATTCCTGTTTCTAAATCATATTCTATTTTTGATGTCGTGTTCTCGCTGGAATGAAATACTGCTAGTGCAGTCCTCTTGTGCCCATTGAATTCTGTTGTTATTGGCAGGATGGATGTATCTGATTTGTTGTAATCTACGGGGGATGGTAGAATTTGTAGAAATGGCCTTTGATCTGTAGAATTCTGAGTGTGAATAAAACCTGTCTTCAAATCAAGTATCAAAGTGGCATTTTGTTTTACGTTTGATTCATCTTGATTCTGTAATACCTGGATGTTGTCACTATCTACCATGTTCTTAAAATTGTAATTTTCTGTACTATTTACATCTCGTAATGTCATAGAATATGTCAATGTATCACCTGGATGCACACAAATAGTATGTTCTTGACATGTATTGGCTTGTTGTGAAAATGCATTATTTGCCTCTGATGCAAAAAAGATTGCACAAACTGCAAAAAGTATGATTATTGTCTTCATCGCTCAAATTTGGCATTATTCAATGTAACATTATTCTTTCTGTTAAAGAGATTAATACAAATACTGTAATTTTCTTGTATCATGTATTGCCAAATAATTTGATAAAAGAATCAAGTCCGTATTTGTTACAGCATGCTGGTAACCCTGTTCAATGGTATGCTTGGGGAGAAGATGCATTAACCAGGGCAAAAAGTGAAAACAAGCCAATA
Organism: Candidatus Nitrosotalea sinensis; assembly: GCF_900143675.1. NCBI lineage: Archaea > Thermoproteati > Nitrososphaerota > Nitrososphaeria > Nitrosotaleales > Nitrosotaleaceae > Nitrosotalea > Nitrosotalea sinensis. The sequence goes on along the minus strand of NZ_FRFC01000004.1, from coordinate 248,919 downwards.
TTTCTCAGTATTGGATATAGTGCTTGTCACTGGTGTCACGTTATGGCACACGAGTCTTTCGAAAATGAAGAAATTGCCAAGACAATGAATGAGAATTTTATCAACATCAAGGTTGACAGAGAAGAAAGACCTGACATTGATGATATTTATCAAAAAGTCTGTCAGATGACTACGGGTAGTGGAGGCTGGCCACTGAGTGTTTTTCTCACCCCTGACCAACGACCATTTTATGTTGGGACATATTTTCCACCTCTTGATAATTATGGAAGGCCTGGGTTTGGCAGTCTGGTTCTCCAACTGGCTCAAGCCTGGAAGGAAAAACCAAATGATGTAGAACAAGCTGCGGATAATCTTGTAAACACACTACGAAATACAGAATCTGTCTCAACTCATTCAAAACTGGAAAGATCTCTGCTTGACGAAGCCGCGGTGAATCTTTTATCTATCGCAGACATGACAAACGGTGGATTTGGGCAAGCCCCAAAATTTCCAAATGCATCAAATCTTTCATTTCTATTGCGATACTCTAAATTATCCGGAATCACAAAATTTCAGGAATTTGTATTCAAAACCCTAACCAAGATGGCAAATGGTGGTATGTATGATCAATTAGGCGGAGGATTTCATCGATATTCTACTGATTCTAGATGGCTTGTACCACATTTTGAAAAGATGCTATATGATAATGCATTATTGCCTCCTGTATATGCAGAGGCATACCAAATATCAAAGGACCCAAGATATCTTGAGGTGATAAAAGACACACTGAATTATGTACTCAATCAAATGACTTCTGCTGAAGGAGGTTTCTATTCTGCAGAGGATGCCGATTCTGACGGCGAAGAGGGCAAGTTCTATGTTTGGAAAAAACGTGAAATTCAGGAAATACTTGGAAAAGACTCGGAAATATTCTGTTTGTATTATGATATAACAGATGGAGGTAATTTTGAGGGAAATACAATTCTGTATAACAGCATAAACCTGTCCACGATTGCATTTCACTTTGGTAAACCAGAGTCTGAAATTGAACAGATAATCAAACAATCAAAAGAAAAACTCTATGCGGCAAGAAGCAAAAGAATCCGACCTGGCAGGGATGATAAAATAATGACAAGCTGGAATTCCTTGATGATTACAGCTTTTGTCAAAGGATATCGCGTTACTGGCAAGTTGGATTTTCTAAACGCTGCAACAAATTGTATATCTTTCATAGAAACTAGACTTACAAAAAATGGCGAGTTATTACATACTCATAAAGATGGAGTGTCAAAACTCCAGGCATATCTTGATGATTATGCCTATTTTGTAAATGCACTGCTTGATTATTTTGAGGTCAAGCCGTCCAAAAAGTATCTTGATCTGGCAATATATTATGCAAATTATCTAATTGATCATTTTTTGGATGCAGAACACAAGAATTTCTTTTTTACTGCTGACAATCATGAAAAACTAATCATAAGAACAAAGAGTTTGTATGACTTGTCTTTGCCTTCTGGGAATTCTGTTGCTGCGGGAATGATGCTTAGATTGTATCACATGACAAATGAGAAAAAATTTCTGGATGTATCAGTACAACTGATGGAATCTGTAGCACTTGCAGCTGCAGAAAACCCGTTTGGTTTTGGACAATTACTAAATACCTTATTCATGTATCTGCAAAAACCAATTGAGATAACTCTTGTTAATCCAGTTGATTCTCAGATAAGTGACTATCTTTTAAAAAAATTCATTCCAGAAGCAATGATGGTAATAATATATCAGAAAAATGATCTTGAACAGCTATCAAACCTTCAATTTTTTACAGGAAAAGAATTTGTTAATGATAAAACTCGTGTCTACGTGTGTAAGGACTTTACCTGTTCTTTGCCACTTGAAACATTGTCTGATATTGAGAAACTAGTTTAGATTTTTCTCATGTTGATTTCAAGTCTCTGACCTACTGCTGGACTTCCCATTCTTTCATATCTTCGCTTTGGCATTGTAATTGTGATTGATGTTTGGGCATAACTTTTGATTGCAATGGTTGGTTGTGCTTGGAGTATTGCTTCAATAAATGGTGCAATTTGGTCTCTAAGCTCAGGATCTAGTTTTTTATTTATTGCCTCAAGCATTAATTGTTTTTGAGATACAGGTTCTGTTTGAACATCTTCAACAAGTGTTAGTTGTACTGTCTGACCGTTATCAATTAGTTGTTGAATTTGATAATGTACTATTTCTGACATTTGATATCTTGGTTGAAATGTTTACATTTAATCTTTCACAAATACTTATGATTTCTATGCCCAGCCTGTAATGGAATTGGAATTCAATCTAAAAACAACTCGTATGTTAAAATTTGCTAGATCTTGGCATCAAGTATACTGCGTTTTATCTGTGCTGCTCTAGTCTTTATCATCTGTGTGAATTCTTGAGTGTCTTCAAGCAGAGGTTTTTGTTTTTGATTCTGATATGCTTGCAAGAAACCCGAGTAAATACAACCTACTATGATGCCAAATGCATTGGCATCTATGTCTTCTACTTCCTCAGAATATGTCCTTGCAAGTTGTTTGTATGATGCTGCCTCGCTTATGTAATAATCAATCAAACTATCAATGAACTGTCTTGTTGTATGTGGGATCATGACGTACTTTTCTTTACATAGTTTATAATGTTAATCTTTGATTTCAAGTAAGAACGACTCTTCAGTAATTAGAGTGATTGCAAATTAAATTTGACAACATGTATTTTTGAAGAAATAGATCCCAAGTTTTTCTATGCCAATTGAAGTAAATAGAGTCAATAAAGAATGTCCAAAATGCAAAAATCCTACCATATTTAATACTGGAAAAGAATATTTTTGTGGCAAGTGTCTTAGCACTCTGAAAATAAATCAAGTTGCAGAGAAGATGGCAGCCAAATAAAATGTGGACCATTAATCCTGAAGAAGATTATTTTAAAATCTATGATGATAACAAGACACTGGTAGGATATTTTGCACCTGAATATGGTGACATTCAACCTGAAGACAAGGCATACCAAGTAAGGCAAGAGATGCTAAAAAATCATGATCTAGTAAAAAGCGGATATCTAATGTTGCCCATGGTAAAATTTGGCATATTTGAAGACGGCAAAGATATGACTATTGATTATGTAGAGCAACAATTGCGTCTAGTACATGTAAGGATATTGGCCTGGAAGAATTTATTGACTGAGAAAAACATTGCCCATCATAAAATCCTGGTGTCTCATACTGATCATGATATGTTGAGTATAACGCTCGGAATAATATTTACAACAGATATTCCTCTTGAAAAAACCAAAATACTCGATACGCTAAGTGGTGTACTGGATTTTGCACAAGAGCGAGGACTATTGTGAACCTTTTGATTTGGCATTCTCGTATGACTGTAATGCGTTCATTTCATATTGAAATGACTGCTGTAGTAACTGGTCTGATTTAACCCTGGTAGCGTTATCACCTGTAGTTATCCATTCTCGTAATGCATTATCGCTATCAATCTGTGTCTCTGTGGACAACTTGAACAACTGTAATGCTGGCCCAAAAGACTCGGGTGCTTTTAATTGGTCGTATCTAGGCAGTATGTTTTTCATTGCTGATATGTGTTCATCAGTAACTTTTAACATCTGATCTTTTGAAATCTGGCCGCTCTTGTACTGGGTAAGATATGCATCAAAATTTAATGTCTCATTTTTTAGGTCTGTCTGAATCTGAGATAGTTGATCACCAAATCTCTGGCCTGAGATACTTGTCTGATCAAGATAATAATTTATTGCTATGACAAGAACTACTATGGTAATTCCAATGCCTATTGCTATTGGTACTGCCTTGCTCTTACCTGGAGTCTTTTTTTTCCGCACAAAAATCAGAACTAGTGCTGAAATAAATCTGTTTGAAACAAATGATGTTTTTCTAGTGTCAAATCGATACTACCTTTCCTTCACTGCGTTTTCGTGTGGATGCAAAACTTACTATCCCTAGTATGGAGATTGCTGCTATCTCAAATAGTATCCAATCTGCTTTTGGAAACTGGATAATTTTATTCATGAAAGGAGTGAATATGGGAAAACCAAACTCGCCGTCAAATGCGTCATATGATATATGTGTGAGAACACTTGTTGCTATGATGGCACCTAGTCTGTAATAATCACTCTTGCGAAATATTATAACCAAAATCGTTGTCGCAATTATTGCAAATGCTATGGAGTGACTCATTCTTGGTAGTCCCTCTACATGTAACAAACCGACTAGATGATCAGAATCTATGAGAACTGCAAGTGTACCTCCAAGCAGAATATATCTAATTTGCAATGTGACTGTGGCAGCAACAACTCCCCATAAGAAATGACCTGTAATCTCTTTGATGTTTAAACTACCTCGCTCTATTGGATTTGCCAAGGCTGTCTTGTCTGGTAATACTGTACTAATGAGGGAAAAACCCGCAGATAAAGAACAATAAATCAGCGAGACACTAATTATGAGTAAAATATCTTTTTTCTCTAATCTCAATTATTTGTAAATGATGTGATTTGGCTACTTATGCGTTAAGACTACAGTTTGTATGCTTGGAAATAATTGTAATCTAGTCTATGTATTTTCCTTCAGGATCTGTCTTTAGTTCTATTATCATTATGCTGCCGCTAATGTATGAATCGTTACGTGTCGTTCGTACTCTTCCAACCTCTATGTGATATGGATATACGTCAACTACTACTGTTCCTACTTTTACATCTGATGGAGCATCAGTAATTACAATGTCCTCTTTTTTGACTCCATGATCTACCAATTTTTTTATACAATGATCTAACAATGGCTGTGGTAAACCATGGTTTATTGCCCAGACTGTCCCTTCATATTCAATCTTGTCCAACTAAAGTAACCCTCAGTTTACTAGTATAATTATCATTCGGGAAGTTTGAATTTTTGTAAATTACCTGGCTGTTCTTTTGGTGACAATGACTTATTCTGTTGTTGCCTTTAGTGTCATAGTGCTCATCACTTGTGACAACGCACGTATCTTTTGGGATACTGTTTGATCAAATTCTTGAGAGTTTTTTGCTTGTATTTCTGCTATTACATCATATGCACCAAATGTGACATGTGCATTTTTTACTTGTGGAATGAGCTTTAATTCTTCTATTATGTAATCTTCTGCACCCAATTCACAGTTGATTAACACAAATCCTTTTTCCACAGGTGATTACATTCTTTTACGTTACTTAACTTTTTGTCTATGTTATCATTTTTGTTCATGTCCGTAAACTGACTAGGAAGTAAGCGTGTCAAGTCAACGAGCACCAATCTTATAGGATTGCTAGAATACGGGGTTTTATTTTTTGACCAGGTCAATTTTTTAGAGCGTTTTTCGGCGACATCTTGTCTATCTTTGGATGCCGATCTAGTCTAACTTCTAAAATACTTTAGAAACCAGTCAGATGCATGGTGTGAGACATCTTCTAACTTACCTTCTTCTTCAAACAGATGAGTTGCACCCGGTATTATTATTAATTTTTTTATACATATCATCTTACCCATTGCCTCTTTATTTACATCTATTACAACATCATCACGTCCTCCAACTATAAACAATGTAGGGCATCGTACCTTTCTGAGACTGCCTTCTGCTAAATCAGGTCTGCCTCCTCTTGATACTATGACATCTATCTTGTCATCCTCTTTTGATGCTGCCATCAAAGCTGCTGCAGCTCCTGTACTTGCACCAAAATATCCTAACTTTAGATTTGACAACTCTTGATTTTTCAACACCCAGTCAGTTACTAGAATCAATCGTTCTGATAATAGAGGAATGTTAAATCTTAATGCGCCACTGATAGAATCAAACTCTTCTTCTTCCAATGTGAGCAAATCAAATAGCAATGTAGCAATTCTTTTTTGATTTAAAATGTTTGCAACAAATCTATTTCTAGGGCTGTGTCTGCCGCTTCCACTTCCATGTACAAACAGGACTAGACCTACGGGATCTTCAGGAAATACAATATCTCCATTAAGAGTTACCGAATCAATTGGAATTTCAATAGATTTTTGTTTCATTTTATTTTTTCATATGTTGGTAACATGTCCAAGAATTTGTCTTTCAGTGAGAATGTCTATGAGATTTCTATTTTTTACCACAATTAAATTTCCTATACCTTTTTCAGCCATAATTTGAATGGAATCTAAAAATCCATGACTGTCCTTGACTGTTATTGGTCTTGGAGTAATAAAATCAGTCACTCCAAGTTCTAGTGTTTTAAACACCATGTACTAGTTTGTCATGCTTCATTTATAATAAATTAGAACCAGATTTTCATAAGTGGTAATAGATCATTTTATCTTTTATCAAATAGAGAAATTACATAAAAAAAGGTCTTTTTTGATTAATCTAAAATATGTTTTAACCTAAGAATATGCTTATACTATATCCAATAAACTAATGATTCCTTCAAAATTATAGTTCATATCAACAACCGACTCATTTACCTTTATTTTGCCATAAGTTTTACGCATTTGCCCAATCATCATCTACCTCTGCTTACGAGGCGATCATAACTCACACGACTTTACTCGACATATTTTTTGATAATGTTATAGGTAAAAGATGTGACTTTTTGCTTTTTCTGTCTTGAAATATGATAGAATGGTTTGCAAGTGTTTTTCTCTACTGACCTGAGTTTGTTATCATTACATTGTAATAACTATTGACTATGAATATTCTCAGATGAAAGTCTCTGTTAGTCTCTTGAAAACACTCTCTAATCGCTTGTCAAAATCATGAATATTTGCTTTGATCTTATCGTTGTTTCTTGTTTCATTTAATCAAGTAATAATGATCTGGTATGGATTTGACCTATTTTGTAAAAGCCAACGAAGGGATTTGGACCCTCGACCTTCTGATTACAAGTCAGATGCTCTAGCCAGGCTGAGCTACGTTGGCATTAGGTAATGGACTTTAGAAGGTGGTTTAAAATGTTATCACACACACAAAATGACCTTTCTATTTTTGTGATTTATCACTACTAGAAATTTATACCCTGATCTGGTTAGATGTAATGTTATAAGACATGGCATTAAACTGGATGATATCAAGGATTGATTAAATGACTGGACACCACATCTCTATCTGTTCTATGATTAGTGATTTTATCATGATGGATCGTGAAATTGATGAATAAAAAAATAATCGTATCAAAATTAGGACCAGACAAGCAACTTGTACAAAGTAAAAAGCAATACTTTGTAGGAAATGCCTGGCTCAATGATATTTCACTCAAACTAAAGATCACAGGCCAGAAGGTATATTTTGCAAATTTTAGTAATGGTGCAAGAACTAAAGTGCACTACCATCAAGGAGGGCAAATTCTTGTGGTTACTACTGGTAAAGGAATGCTCGTATTCTACAAAAAAGTATCAATGCAAAATAATATGGTTAAAATCAAAAAATCATCCCAAGTACCACTTGGAAAAGGTGATGTTGTATTTATTCCAAAAAATACACTGCATTGGCATGGTGCCTTAAAAGGAAACAATCTTGCCCATATTGCATTTAACTTGTTTGCAAACGGAAAAGAATCAAAGACAATCTGGTATGATTCTGATTTTATGTCCTATGCAACAAAAATAAAGTAAATGTCATGTCTTGTTTGAGCATGATGCAATAAAGACTGTCCAAGGAAATGTAATGTTGTTGTCTCTTGTATATTTTAATGCGTTTTTTTCTGCACTATTTTTTATCATGTCTATGACATCTTTTCCACGACTCTCAATTTTACTTCTGATGGAATTTGCAGTGGAATTCATGTAGTCATTCCAATATTCTTCAAAAGTTCCTGGCTCGTAACTATAATCATGTCTTGTAATCTTTATGTCTGAAAATCCTGCGCCTGCAAGTTCTTTTTCTAGATCGTCAGGATTGCCAAATCTGTGTACGGTGGGTGAGCCTTTTGGTCTTATGTCTGGAATGTATTCCAAAATTGGTTTCATTATTGTACTAAAATATGGCACGTCATCTGCAAGTCCATGCACTGCAACAACTAACATGCCCTTGTCATCTAGTAATTCTCTGACTGTGCCTATAACTTTTCTACAGTCTGGAAAAAACATCAATCCATATTGGCAAGTTACCTTATCAAACTTGAATTTTAATCCTAAATTTTCTACATCCATCTCTATGGCATTGAATTGATTTGAGGCGATTGTTTTTTTAGCAATATTTAGTGCGGTTCTTGACAAATCTATTCCTATTAACAATCCATTTGGACCAAGTAACTGTGAAATTTCTTTTGAAACAACTCCAGTACCACATGCTATGTCAAGTACCTTATCGTCATCTTGAATATTTGCTGTCTTTACTACTTCCTCAGTTGACTTGAACGGTCCTATCTTTTGGTCAGCCCAGTTGTAATGATATTCAAATGCAACTGTATTCCAGTTTGCTTTTGTTGATATCTTGTACGAGATTGGTTCAAAAATAGATCTGTTTTCTTCTTGTTTCAAAAGCTTAAATTGATTATAAATAAATGCATTTTATGCCTTCCTTTCAAGTCAACGTCATCATAGAAAACAAACCTGAAATTGTAGACCCTGAAGGTGATACCATATTAAACGACTTGATTCTCAAGGACAACAAAACAAATGTCAAAAAGGTTCGTTCTGCAAAGATGCTCAAATTTGTAATCGATGCTCAAAATAAAGAGACTGCAGAAAAAACAGTCCTAAACATATGTAATGAATTTAGGATTTACAATCCTCTTGTAAGCAAAGTAACATCTGAAGTGATTACTCTCTAGCTACTTTTTATCACTTTTCTATTTAGTGCGGTGACATCGTCTAGTGCTCCATCTATGAGTAATTTGCTTCGTAAATACTTGGCAAGATCTGTTTCAGTTATTATGCCTGCCAAGTTGTTGTTGTCAAGCACCAACAGCCTTCGGACGTTCTTATTTAGCATCTTTTGAACTGCATCCTCTATTGGTGTCATTGGCTCTACCCATCTAAAATTGGGCGACATTATCTCTGATAATGGTACTTCGATGCTCTTTCTGTCTGTAGTTGAAACCTTACGTGCTAGATCTCTTTCAGTCACAAGACCTATCGGTTTGTTGTCTTTTACAACTACTAGTGAGCTTATGCCTTTTTCTGCAAAAAGTAACGCAACATCCTTGGCAGTCTTGTCGTGCTCGATAGTTATTACATCACGAACCATGATGTCGCGAACTAAACCCATAGCCAGTACCACCGGATATTGGAATAAAAATGATTCCACTCTTGAAAACATTTGTTACACAATTTTCTTTTTGTATTGTATTATTCTGAAATTATTTTATAATTTTTAATTTGCGAAATTTTTGTACGGGTTGCGTTTGCGACGCTCTATCTCGATCAACATCTTTGTCAAACCCAAACCTGTGGCAAATCCTCCAACATGTGCTGCAAATGCAATTGAGATTGATGCAATAGAGCCTATGAAAACATACAGCACCTGGATTGCAAGCCAATAATATCCTCTGATATCTCCCATGGCAGCAGATATTCCTAAAATTCCTGAGATTGCTCCAGATGCTCCAATTAGTACTGAATCGCCGTTTCCAAGAATGTATGAAGATATGATTCCGTGAAAAATTGCACCTCCGAGTCCTGCCACAAGATATAACCCAATAAACTTGGGTTTGCCAATGGATCTCTCTGCAAATCCTCCCATGTATGCTAGTGCAAACAAATTAAATGCAATATGGGCAATTCCTGCGTGAATGAACATTGATGTGAATAATCGTAAAATGCTATCACCTATGTATCTTGAATGAAATAGTTCGTTTGGAACAAATCCATAGTGGGATATTATGGCATTTTGTGTATTGCTAATTATACCATATATGAAAACCAATATGTTGATGATTACCAGCGTTGTTGTGATAAGAGGGGGAGTTCCTATCTTTAACATCTCGTTCTCTTGTGCCTAGTACTGTAATAAAACGATAAGGTGATTTTTTGATATGTTTTTTCATTTAAAGGGTTTAGGCCTGCTTGAATTTGATCGCTGCATTAGAAACGACTTTGAATTTGTTTTCAGTAATTTTGACGATTCAATTTAATATGTCTGAAAAGTAACAAGATTTGTGAAGGTTGCAGTAATTGTCTTTCCTGGAAGTAATTGCGATCGAGATATGCATCATGTCTTAACCGATGTCTTTAAACTTGAATCTCAGCTTGTTTGGCATACTGATGAGTTACCAAAAGGCATAGATGCAATAGTTCTGCCTGGTGGATTTTCTTATGGAGATAGATTGCGGGCAGGTGTAATTGCAGCCCATAGTCCTGTAATTAAAGATGTAAAAAAAATGGCTGAAAAAGGCATGCCAGTTCTTGGCGTATGTAATGGATTTCAAATACTTGTAGAATCTGGAATGTTGCCTGGGGCACTACTAAAAAATACTTCATTGAATTTTATGTGCAAGTGGACTGAGATAATTGTCAAAAACAATAAAACTCCATTTACAAATAAACTCCAACTAGACCAAAGAATTCCTATTGCAATTGCAAATGGAGAAGGAAGGTATTATGCTGATGAAGAAACATTACTATCACTGAAAAAAAATAATCAAATTGTTTTCACATATGCAGAACAAGTCAATGGTGCATCACTTGACATTGCAGGCATATGCAATAAAGAAGGAAATGTTGTGGGAATGATGCCTCATCCTGAGAGATCTGCAGAGCAGATAATTAATCCTGGAAATGCAAAACCAGCCTCACTCATATTTGAATCTCTTCTAAGTACATTGGGCGTTACAGCATGAGTCTTACTCCAAACGAGTCTGAATATCTAGAAAATAAAATTGGGAGAAAGCCAAATCCTCTAGAATTACAAATTGTAGCAGCTGAATGGTCCGAACACTGCTCTTACAAGTCGTCTAAAAAACATCTCAAGATATTACCAAAGAACGGTGAGCGTGTTATCTCAGGTCCAGGATATGACTCGGGCGTACTTGATGTTGGTGATGGCTACGTCGTAACAGTACACATTGAGAGTCATAATCACCCTTCAGCTGTTGAACCATATGGAGGTGCAGCAACCGGGGTCGGGGGTGTAATTCGCGATATTCTGTCTGCCGGTACACGACCTATTGCAATTCTTGACGGTCTAAGGTTTGGAAATATTGAAACTGATAGTCATGCCAGATGGTTGTTCAAAAATGCAGTTCGTGGAATTGCAGATTATGGGAACTGCCTTGGAATTCCTACGATTGGTGGAGAAATTGAATTTGATAATTGTTTTACAAACTATGCACTTGTTGATGTATCTTCTATAGGCTTTGGTAAGAAAGAGAAACTCATCAGAAATAGAGCAGAAAAAGGAGATTATGTTGTACTAATTGGAGGATCTACCGGACGTGATGGTATTGGCGGTTCGCAATTTGCCTCCGATAAACTAGAGGCAGAAAATCGTTCTGCAGTTCAAATTCCTGATCCTTTTATTGAAAAACTAGTCATCGAAGTAATTCTTGAAGCAAGAAATCAACAATGTATCAAAGCAATGAAGGATCTTGGTGGTGGTGGATTGTCCTGTGCCATATCTGAGACTGCCGATGCCTTGGGAGTGGGAATTGAACTTGACCTTTCACTTGTTCACAAAAGAGAACAAAACATGTCCCCGTCTGAACTGATGGTATCTGAATCCCAGGAAAGAATGCTTGTTATTACCGATGAAAAAAAATTAGAGACTCTAAAAAAAATCTGTGAGAAATTTAGGGTACCTTATTCTGTAATTGGCAAAGTAACCGATGATTCCATGATGAATGTTGTATTGGGAAAAGACATTCTTGCTACACTTCCAAGTCAGATAGTTGCAAATGCTCCTCTTCTTGATAGGCCTTCATCAAAACCCAGGTATTTGGATACAATTGAAAAAATCACTAAACCGGAAACACCGCAAAATCTGTCTGCAACTTTATTGAAAATGCTATCTAATCCAAATATTGCAAGCAAACAATGGGTGTACACTCAATATGATCACGAAGTAGGAATAAGGACTGTTGTCAAGCCTGGAAATGATGCTTCCGTACTTAGACTAGATAATGGCAAGTTCTTGGCAGCAAAGATTGATGGCAATTCCAAACATTGCTACATAAATCCTCGAGACGGGGTTATGGGTTGTTTTGATGAGGCTTGTAGAAATGTAATCTGTACTGGTGCAAAACCTATAGGCATGGTAGATCATTTACAATTTGGAAATCCAGAAGACCCAGAAATTTTTTGGACATTCAAAGAGTCTGTGCAATCCATAACTGATTATGCAAAATATTTTGAAATACCATGTGTGGGAGGAAAAGTAAGTCTGTATAATGAAACTAATAACGGTCCAATAAAGCCTACTCCTCTAATTGGTGTATTGGGTCTAATTGATGGCAAACCACTTATCCCAAAAAAGATTGAAAACAACGATATTCTCATAATCGTAGGCACTACAAAAGATGAACTTGGCGGTTCTGAATATTACGAATATGTTCACAATCTAATAGGTGGTAAATGTCCTACTGTTGACATGAAATTATCTAGAGAAATACAATCTACAATTCTTGCTCTTTTACCAAATGATGCTGTTAAAGTTGTACATGATTGCTCTAAGGGAGGACTTGCAGTTGCGGTGTCAAAACTGTGTATATTAAATGACATAGGGTGCCGTATTGCGCTAGACATGGTTCCATCTGAAAAATTACGTCCAGATGAATTGTTGTTCTCAGAGTCTCATTCTAGATTCTTACTTGTGATAAATCCTGAAAAAGAAAACACTGTGATGTCTTTTATTAAACAAAAAAATGTCCCTTGTGCTACTGTTGGTAAGTTTACAGATAAAAATATCTTATTTACAAATCAAACCAGTTTTCTAATAGACGTAAGGGTTGATATTGCACAAGAAAAATGGTTAAACTCGTTGGGGGCACTTGTAACACATGGTTAAAGAAAACTGTGGAGTAGTTGGAATTTTTAGTCTTGACGGTGCAAACGTAATACCTATGGTAATTGATGCCTTGCGTGCATTACAGCACAGAGGTCAAGAGGCTTGGGGCATAGCGGTCCCAAAAAAGCAACCATACAAGCAACTAGGCCTAGTGTCTTCTGGCGTGGCAGATTTTGATAAAGTTACACGAGAATACGAGTCCTCTGCTGCTATAGGCCACGTTCGATATTCTACTATGGGAAAGAGCAATCTGGAAAATGCACAACCATTGAAGGTAAAAGATCTATGTGTTGCGCATAATGGTACTATCTCAAATGCTGAAGAACTAACTGGCATGGTTGGTGGTTGTACATTTACGCCACAAAATGTAAGTGACACACTGATTGCAGCTCAAAGACTTGTTACACTAATGTCTGAGAATGGGAAATTGGGAAATGCATTGTCTATCTTAAAAAATGAAATGGTAGGCTCATTTTGCTTTACCTTTGTGTCTGATGATAATTCTGTTTATGCTGCAAGAGATCCTAAAGGATTCAGACCAATGGTACTTGGATATAGAAAAGACAACAATACATACATTGTAGCATCCGAGTCAGCTGCACTTTCTGCAATGGGCGCACAACTTGTTCGTGATGTTAAACCTGGTGAATTGTTAAAGATTAGTCCTACGGGACTGGAATCTGAAATGTTTTCACAAGAAAAAAAATATGCGCACTGTTCATTTGAATTTACATATTTTGCACATCCCTCAAGTGTGATGGAGGGCTCTAACATTTACCTTGCAAGAAAAAGAATAGGTCAATTTCTTGCAAGAAAGTTTGCAATAAAAGATGCTGACATAGTAATCCCGGTGCCAGACTCTGCAAGACCTGCAGCGCTTGGATATGCACAAGAGTTAGGTGTGCCATTTGAAGAAGGATTACTAAAAGACCGATATAGCAGAAAAGGACCACTTCGCAGCTTCATAGAACCACATCAATCAGACCGAGTTGAAATTAATCGCTGGATAATACCTATTACTCAAGTCATCTCTGGCAAGCATGTTGTAGTTGTTGATGACAGTCTAGTGAGGGGTACAAGCTCTAAGGCCATTATCAAAGCATTGAGAAGAGCCGGCGCTAGAAAAATTAGCATGGTGATAACATTTCCACAAATACAATTCCCATGCTATGCAGGAATCGACTTTCCATCTCAAGATGAACTTGTAACTTACATGGGTGATGGAAGAAAATACTCTGAGGAAGAAATTACTGAAAAAGTAAGACAACTAATTGGTGCAGATTTTTTGGGCTATAACGATGCCAAGAATCTGGCAGCAGCAGTTGGAATGGACGAAAACTCGATGTGCTTTACATGTTCAAGTGGGGATTACTCTACACTTGGAATAAAGCCCATGTTTAAAACAAGGGCAGAAGTAAGAGGTGAATAACATGGAACTCGCATTTGTTCTAGTCAAAAGCAAAATGGGTCATGAAATGGATGTCATGAATGATATTCTAAAAATTGATGGCGTAAAGGAAGCAACAGGAACATTTGGTCAATACGATATCTTTGTCAAAGTCCAAGCCTCTACAAGGCCTGAATTGGATAAAATTATTACAAAAAAGATTCGTATAGTGCCAAATGTATTGTCTACAACCACATTGCCCGCACTGCCTGGTAAAAGTACTAAATAGCCCTACAAGTATATCAGTTTAAATTCAAGCCAGTTCAATGACCGCCTGTTTGAAGTTTCTACGTTCAGGCAAGGTCAAAGATATCTATGAACTTCCAGACGGAAACATACTCTTCCATTTTTCAGATCGTGTATCTGCATTTGATGTCAAATTTCCAACTCCTATTCCAAAAAAAGGAGAAGTGCTGTGTAGGTTTGCAGAGTTTTGGTTCAAAAAACTACCTGTACCTAATCACTATGTCCGAACTGAAAACAAAGATAAGATTGTTGTAAAAAAAATGAACATGATTCCAATTGAATGTGTTGTACGAGGCTATCTTTATGGCAGTCTATATCATAGATGGAAAACAGGACAGATCTCTTTACCTACTGGTTCATCCGATCTACTTGCATCCAAGTTACCTACTCCGTTGTTTGATCCTACTACAAAATCTGAAACGCATGATCTACCTTTGACCAAAAAAGACGCTCTTGATAGAAATACTGTGACACCACAAGAGTATGATTGGCTAGAAAATACATCTGTAGAGATTTATCGTCAAATGCACAGGATTGCGGATGATGCTGGATTTATTCTGGCAGATTTGAAATTAGAATTTGGGAAAATCAATGGCTCTATAGTTCTTGGCGATTCCATTGGTCCTGATGAGTACAGGCTATGGCCTAAGGACACATATCGTGTGGGGGAGACGCAAGAAAGTTTCGATAAACAACTACTGCGTGACTGGCTTGCATCTCGTGGATATCAACAAAAATTCGAAGATGAAAGAAATGCAGGAAAAGAACCTGTTGCACCACAACTTCCTGAATCATTATGTCTTGAATTATCTTCAAGATACATTACTGCGTACGAAAAGATAACAAAAACCTCGTTTTAACTCGAATTTCCTTTTTGAGGTTGTTCTGTATTTGGTTTGTCGTTGTACCTTTGATGGTACGATGTTTTCCAATTTTTTCATTTTTTTGAAATTTTTCACATTTTTTGTATTGTTATGATTTTAATCATAACGGTCTGATATTTGTTATACTAGTATGATGATGATACAAGCATTATGAATATGATTCATTTGTAGCACTAAATGTTATAACGAAACTAGAATTTTGGTGTCAAGTCAATCAAACTTGGAACATGAAAAAAAATTACGTATTGGACAAAAAAATGTGATCTCCTGATCTTTTAGGACGATCAGAAAATGAAAATCATCAAATGTCTACATTGCTACAAAAAGAAATCAAAATAAGCAAAATACTTAGCACAAATGCCGATCAAGCAAAAGCCCTTGATGACGCCGCACGGATAAAAATTATCCAAATATTGTATCACAAACAACTCCATACAGAACAAATTGCTGAAGAGCTAAGCAAAAGTGGTTACAAAAAAGCAACCACTACCATTAGACATCATATTGATGTTTTAAAAAATGCTGGACTTATTGAAATTGTAAAAATGGAAGAAGTTAGAGGTGCTGTCATGAAATATTATGGAACATCTGTCCGGGTCATGGGGAATAAACTACCAGCTAATTTTGAAACAGAATTTTCAAAAACAATAACTGACACTTCAGTCAAACTAGAAAAAGTAATAAAAAACATCGCAGAAAATGCAGGTTCTAAAATAAAAAAGAAGAGTACGAAAAATACTAGCGAATCAAATTATGAGGAATACATATTGATGGAAATTCTCAATAGAGCAATGGCAAAAGTGTTTGAAAATAATGGCCAACTGCTTTTGCAAAAGTGATTTTTTATTCTACTTCTATTCTGAAGATCCCCTTAGTATTGGGATCTTGAAGTAAATCGATCATCTCTCTTGGTATTGAATCTGATGCAACATTGCAACCAATTGACAATGTTCGGGGGCATGTGAAATTACTTTTTCTTATCACTATGTCATGAGGATTTGTAAGTGTGAGCTTTTCACTACCGCTACCTGTTATCTTGAATGAAAAATCATTGACCTGTATAGTACATGTTACTTTTGTCTGATCTTTTTTCAATGATTCTTTGATCTTGTCTGGGATTCCAAGACAACCGCATGAAGCTTTTACTCCTACTATGCAATCACCATTTACTGTAAGATTCTCCTCGGTTGTTATCTCGATTGATTTTGGATGCAATGATCTTACATTTTTGTGACCATGGAATGAGATCTCAAAATGCATGATCTCAAGTTGTATAAACTTAAATTAAACCTTCAAAGGATGAATTTTGAAATGCTACCAGCTGCAGCAGGTTATGATAGAGCAATTACGGTCTTTTCTCCAGATGGTAGACTATACCAAGTTGAATATGCTATTGAAACAGTACGAAGAGGAACACTGGCAATTGGGATCAAAAGCAAAGATGGCATAATACTTGCAGTTGAAGAAAAACCACGAAAATTACAAAATTCTGATATTACACAAAAAATATTCCAAGTAGATGATCATATTGGAGTAGCCGCTGCTGGCTATATCCCAGATGCAAGATCACAAGTAGATAATGCAAGATTCTTTTCACAAAGTAACAGAATGATATATGACGAACCAATAGAAGTCGAAGCAGTGGCCAAACACTTGGCTGATCAAGCACAACAGTATACACAATATGCTGGAGTTAGACCATTTGGTGTTGCACTAATAATTGCAGGCATTGATAAAAGTGGAAGCACAATTTACCTGACTGATCCAAGTGGTACTTACATCTCATACGATGCAGTAGCTATTGGTGCAGGTGCAGATCAAGTTACTGAATTTCTAGAAAAGAACTACAAAAAAGACATGTCTGCTGAAGATGCTGCTGCAATGGCAATAGAATCCATTTATCTTGTTAGTGAAGACAAGGAAGGTGTAAAGCACATCAAGATGGCACAAATTCCACTTTCTACAAAACTCTTGACAAGAACCTCTGAAAAAGATATTGAACATTTTGCTGTCAAGGCTAAAGAAAATATTGCCAAGAGACCAAAGTAGAACCTAATATTTTATAACGCTACTATCCATGTACTGTCATTGAAAATTTCTATTGCAATTCCTGATTCTTCTCTGTCTGAAGAACCATCAAAGCTTGACAAAACAATGAAGACAGCGCAAATTGCAAGAGCATGCGCTATCTTTCGAGTAGATACCATTTACATTTACAAAGAATCAAGCGGTTCTGATCGAGACAGATCTTTACTTAGAAATTTACTTCGTTATGTTGAAACTCCTCAATATCTACGAAAGATATTGTATCCATTAAGTGACGATTTTCAATTTGCGGGCAGTATGAGTCCTCTAAAGATCTCATCACATGTACAAACATCTGATCCTAAAAAAATCAAGGCAGGAGATGTAAGAGATGGAGTGGTAGTACAATACAAGGGAAAAAAATACCTCGACGTAGGATTTGAACAACTGATCTCATTTTACAGCAAAGATGAGATTGGGAAACGAATTACAGTTCGATTCAAAGAGGGATATCCTACATTGTCTGTAAAACAGATAGATAAAGACGAGATCAACCAATATTGGGGCTATGATGTCAAAGAAGTATCAAACCTTGCTACATTTCTTGCCGAATGGAGATCTGATATCATACTAACTTCTAGAAAGGGCAAACCTATTCATAAAACACAAAAATACTTTGATGAGATCTCAAATGTTCCTGTTCTTCTTGTCTTTGGCTCTCCAAAAAAAGGAGTTCATGAAATCTTGGGAAAACATGTAGGAAATATACCACGATCTCACACCCTGAACTTTTTCTCAGATCAGGCAACTGAGACAGTTAGACTAGAAGAGGCAATCTTTGGCATTCTTTCAGTTCTAAACGTGCTAACTCGTAACTAGTTTTAATACGGGATCTTCTGGCAAAAGAGTATTGAATAAAAGATTTTTGATTCTTGTAATACTTGTTGGCTCTGCAGGTATTGTCATAGGTGCCATATCTATAATGAAAAGCCTGGTAAACTTTTGGCACTAAGATCTAAATTTTCACGCATGTATTGTCTTGATTTAATTATAGACTTATAATGGGCTTTTTGAACAACTTGGTTTATCAATGGGCCATAGAAAGCATAGCCAACCTAGAAGAGGAAGTCTTGCATATTTGCCAAGGGGCAGAGCGAAGAGCATGGAAGCAAGAATTCGTACATGGCCTGATGTTGAAGCAGAACAGCCAAAACTTCTTGGTTATGCCGGATTCAAGGCAGCATGTATGAGAATCGCAAGCATTGATGACAGAGAAAAGACACCTAACTTTGGTAAACAACTTGTTGGACTTGGTACTGTTGTAGTTACCCCTCCGATGACCATAATTGGAATTAGGGGATATTCTAAGGATAGATATGGAATAGATTCTACTTTTGATGTTTATGCAAAAGATTTGCCTAAAGAAATTTCTAGACTCTTCAAAACAAAGACTGATGAAAAGGGACTGGAAAAAGCAGAAAAATCTCTTGGCATAATAGAAGAACTTTACGCAATTGCAGCTATTCTTCCACGAAAAGCCGGACTTGAACAAAAGAAACCATATGTGTTTGAAGTTGCAGTAAAAGGTGGAGACATTTCAAAGCAATTTACGTTTCTAAAAGACTTGTTAGGAAAAGAAGTCAAAGTGGATCAAGTCTTCCAAAAAGGATCTGAAGTTGATGTAGCTGCAATTACAAAAGGAAAAGGTATTGAAGGTCCAATCACAAGATGGGGTGTAAAGAAAAAGCAACACAAGTCCAGAAAAAGTGTAAGAGCTCTTGGTACTCTAGGTCCAATCAGTCCTGCAACCATCATGTACTCTGTTCCAAGAGCCGGACAACGAGGTTTCCACCAACGAATCCAGTACAACAATAGAATAATGATAGTAAGTAATTCTCAAAATGATGAACTAAAAATTAATCCTCCTGGAGGTTACAAACACTTTGGTCTAGTGGAAGGAGATTACGTCATCTTACGTGGCTCAATTCCTGGAACATATAAGAGACTTGTAAAACTCCGTGCTCCTGTTAGGCCGAAATTATCCAAGGTGACACAACCAAAAATATTGGAGATAATGGTATGAAAGTTCCAGTATTATCCACAACAGGATCTGTTGATGGTGACATTGAGTTACCTCTTGTATTTTCTACTCCTGTTAGAAACGATCTAATTCACAGAGCTTACATTCATCTAGAATCCCATTCATTTCAAAGACAAGGCAGATATCCAAATGCCGGTATGGACGTAGTTGCAGAATCTAACAGTCCTCCTACTGGTCATCATCAAGCAAGAGTTGCAAGAATGGCTGGTGGTGGAGGTGGCAGACAGGGTCAAGCTGGTGGAGTTGCAATGGTTAGAAAGGGAAGACAAGCTCATCCACCAACTTCTGAGCGGGTGATATATAAAATGCTCAACAAAAAAGAAAATAAACTTGCTTTGTGCTCTGCACTTGCTGCAACAACATCATCAACACTTGTAAAACTTAGAGGTCACAAAATAGACAAGATCACAACTCTACCACTAGTTGTATCTGATCAAATTGAATCAGTTTCAAAATCAAAAGAATTGGCAAAGATTCTAGATTCACTAAATCTGACACAAGATGTAGATAGACTGAGAAATAGACTAAAGGGGCGTTCCGGAAAACCTCTTTTAAGAGGTCGTAAAACAAAAGTTGGAAAAAGTATCTTACTAGTTGTAAAAGATTCAAAGAACCTTGCCAAAGCATCAGGCTCATTGTTGGGAGTTGATGTGGTAGACGCGAAGAACCTTAGCGTACTTGATCTGGCTCCAGGTGCACAACCTGTCAGACTAACTGTATTCTCAAAAGGTGCAATTGAAGAAATATCAAAGATAAAATCTCCTCATCTTGAAATTCTGGTGACAACGAAATGAATCTTGAAGAAGCAACTCATATAATATTAAAGCCGTATATTACTGAAAAAACTTTTGCATTAGTAGAAAACGAGAGCAGAATATGCTTTTTGGTAAGAGAAGAAGCTACAAAACCAAAAATTATCGAGGCAATAAAATTGCTCTATAAAGAAGATCCAGTTGGACTAAATGTGTGCAGGACAGTTTATGGCAAAAAAGCATTTGTTAAATTCCAAACAGTTGAAAAGGCACGGGACTTGGCCACCAAGATAGGAATGCTATAATATGGTCAAACTGGAATCAAATAAAGTAGTAGTGAGTATGAATGGTTAAAGAATACAAGTACCGCGGTTTGCAATTAGAAGAGATCCAAAACCTCTCTCTAGAAAAATTATTTGAATTATTGCCATCCAGGGCAAGAAGATCACTTAGACGAGGCATCACTGACGGAAAACGCAAACTTTTAGAAGAAATTAAATCTGCCAAAGCAGGTAAATCTAATACACAAATCAAGACACATCTACGAGATGTCATTATTTTGCCCTATTTTGTGGGATTGACAATTCATGTTTATTCAGGAAAAGAATTCTTACCAGTTACAATTAGACAGGAAATGGTAGGACATTATCTGGGAGAATTTGTAAGAACTAACAAGAGAGTTGTACATGGAGCACCTGGTGTTGGCGCATCTAGGTCTAGTTTGTACGTGCCATTAAAGTGATACATATGCATTTTAGCTACGCCTTCCAAAATTATGATAAAACACGACACGTACGTGCTGCATTACGAGAAAAAACAATATCTCACAAACATGCAAGAGAAATTGCACACACTATCAAAGGAAAATCAATTGAATCTGCAAGGATATACTTGCAATCCGTTGTTGGTCTAGAACGCGCTGTTCCATTCAAAAGATATCATAACGAAGTTGGGCACAAGTCTGATTCTGGTGTAATGTCTGGAAGATATCCTCAAAAAGCAGCATCTGAATTCATACGATTATTAGATAATCTGGAATCAAATGCAGAATATCGTGGAATGGATCTTGATCGTCTAAAAATAATCAATGCAACTGTTCACAAGGGTAGAAAACTGGAAAGATTTACTCCTCGTGCAATGGGTCGTGCTACTCCAAAAGTTGACATTCTTACTCACGTTGAGCTAGTAGCTCAGGAGATTTAACATGTCTTCTGTGAAAAACGTAATCAATGACAGTTACAAGTTGATGCTTCTAAAAGACTATCTTAGAGAGGCAATCAAGGAAGCAGGTTTTTCTGAAGTAGATATTCAAAAAACTCCTACTGGTACAAGGGTAGGATTGCATGTTACAAGACCAGGTATTGTAATTGGAAGAAAAGGTAGTGGAATACGCGATCTTACAAAAGTCTTGGAAACTGATTTTGGTCTTAAAAATCCACAAATTTCAGTAATTGAAATAGTAAAACCAGAACTTGAGCCTAGTGTTATGTGCAATAGAATGTCACAACACCTTGCAAAAGGAACTGCATTTAGACGTGCAGTCATGTGGACCATGCAAACTATAATGGAGGCCGGTGCCATGGGTGTGCAGATTACTACATCTGGAAAATTACGTGGAGACCGTTCTAGTTTTGAAAAACATAGTAAAGGTATACTCCCAAGAGCAGGACATCAAGCAGCAGTAGTGGTTTCAGAAGATATTGCTCATGTACAAACAAAGATGGGTCTTATTGGAGTTAGAATTAGAATAGCAAGAAAGGAAAGATTTGTTCCAGAATTTGAATTCAAGGCTATAAAGAAAGATTTGAAACAAAAATCAGAGTTGCCAGAAGAAGTTGAGATTGTAGAGGAAACTCAGATTGATCCAACCAAACCTCGTACAGAAAGTGAAGCAATTGAAATAGAAGAGAAATTAATCGAATCAGTTGAAACCTTTGAAGAAGTGGAAGAGGAACTCAAGTAATGGCTCGCATAAAAATGAAAACTGTACGGGAATTCAATGAAACAGATCTTAAAGATAGATTGGCACAATTACGTTCGGAATTAACAAAACTAAAGATTGAAGCATCAAAAGGAACATTACGAAAAGATAGTGGAAAGGTAAAACCACTTCGAAGAGATATCGCAAGAGTATTAACCAGATTAAATGAGATGAAATCCAAATGATAACATCACAAAATATATTCTATCATGAATTGATTGGACTTGATACTTCTATAGTGCAATCTAGCAATAATCAACTTGTGGGATTGAGCGGAAAAATACTTGATGAAACAAAATCAATGTTTTTCATTCAAACTGTTACAGGAGTAAAAATGATTCCAAAAAACTACTCTACATGGCAATTTCATATTGATGGCATGCCTGTCAGTGTTAATGGAAACACTATAATGAAAAGATCATATGAAAGAATGGGGGTTAAAGCATGACAAGAAACATAGGTCTTCAAGTAAAAGAACCAAAATCAAAATGTGACGACACTCTTTGTCCATTTCATGGTATTTTGAGTATTCGAGGAAAACTAGTACAAGGTAAAGTAGTCAGTGCAAAAGCACCAAGAACAGTAGTTGTACAACAAGAATTTCCAAGATTGGATATAAAATACAAGAGATATGCACGTAGCCAAAGTAAATTGCATGCTCACAGACCACAATGCATTGATGTAAAAGAAGGAGATGTCGTTCTTACAGCTGAATGTAGGCCTATTTCAAAAAGTGTATCATTTGTAGTAGTTGAGGTAGTATCATAATGGCAGCAACAAAGAGTCGTGCAGTATCTGCAAAAGGTGTTCAAGAATTCCGACCATATGTTACTAGAGCACTTCCACTTGGTGCACAAGTAATTTGTGCTGATAACACAGGTGCCAAGATTTTGGAGATTGTGATGGTTCAAAAAACAAAGACTAGAGTAGCTAGATATCCATCAGCTGCTGTTGGTGACTTTTGTAATGTTGTTGTAAAGAAAGGTCCTGGTGAATTAAGAGGACAAATATTTGGTGCCGTGATTGTAAGACAGAAATATCCTGTAAGAAGATTAAGCGGAGTAAGAGTAACTTTTGAAGATAATGCTGCAGTGCTTGTAACGCCTGAGGGTGAAATCAAAGGCACAGAAATTAAAGGCCCTGTAGCAGTAGAAGCAGCAGAGAAATATCCAAGAATCGCAAACTTGGCATCGATGGTGGTATAAAATGAAACCTACAACAATAAGAAAAAAAATGTTGTATGCTGCATCTCAGCACTTGCAAAGCAAGCAACTTGGTTCACATCTGTCTAAGGATCTAAAAGAAAAATATCATTGCAGTAGTATGCGTGTAATTGAAGGTGATAGCGTTAAAGTATTGCGTGGCGAATTCAAAGGAATTGAAGGTAAAGTTACACGAGTGTCTACCGAAAAAAGAGGTATTGCAATTGAGGGTATAAAACGAGAAAAACTCAAAGGCGGAAATGTTGACATTTACATTCATCCATCAAACGTTATCATTACTTCACTTAATCTTGAAGACAAGTGGAGACAAAGCAGACTTGAAGGACAAAAACCAAAAACTGCAAAAGTAACATCATCTCCTGAAAACAAAGAAACAAAACCAAAAGAACAAAAAGAGGCTAAAAAAGAAAAACCAAAGGAAACAAAGAATGAATCAAAGTCAGATGATAAGAAAGACAAATCTAAAAATGAAAAAAAGGGGACTAAATAATGGTTAGTATTTCAGGCAGTAAAAAACTAAAAAGACAAATGGCTCCACTCTTCTGGGGCATTACAAGAAAAGACAAGAGATTTGTTGTTACTGTCAAACCCGGTGGTCATAAAAAAGATATTTCCATTCCAACTGCAGTGTTTATACGTGATACTCTAAAACTTGCAACTTCTCTGAGAGAAGCAAAATCTGTGATATATGGAGGGAAAGTAAAAGTTGATGGAGTGGTAAGAAGCTCACTTCACCACGGTATTGGCTTGATGGATGTTGTAGAATTGGAAGGAGTATCTGATGTCTATAGGCTTGTACCAAAAGATTTGACTGTTCTAAAACCAATTAAAATTGACTCTTCAGAAAAGACAAAAAAACTACTCAAAGTAACTAGAAAAGTGACAATCAAAGATAAAAAAACTCAACTCGGATTTCATGATGGAAGAACACTTGTTACAGATACTAAAGTAAATGTTGGAGATACATGCGTGGTTGAAGTTCCAAAAACCAAAATACTAAATGTGATAACTCTTGAAAAAGGTGTTCAAGTTATGATAACAAGTGGAGTAAATGCAGGACGTATGGGTAAAATTGTTGAACTAAAGCCTGGAACATTTGTTCTTCCAAAAAGAGCAGATGTTGATTTGGGTGATAGACAAATCGAGATTCCGGCAGACCTAGTAATGGCAGTAGGAAAAGACAAACCTGTCATACAAATCCAGTGATAGATATGGCTAAACAACAAACTGAATCTCCAATGAAAAAGATTTCAATTTCCAAAGTAGTTCTAAACATGGGTGTAGGAAAATCCGGTGAACCACTTGAAAAGGCTAAACGTGCATTAAAACATATTTCTGGTCAACAACCATCACCACGATACGCAAGAGCAACACAACGTGATTGGGGTGTACACAAGGGTGAACCAATCGGTGTTGCAGTGACTGTAAGAAATGAACCTGCAATTCAATTGATTAAGAGATTGTTTGCAGCAAAAGGAAATCAAGTAAAAGGTTCATCATTTGATGACTTTGGAAATCTCTCTTTTGGCATAAGAGAACATATTGATATTCCAGGAGTAAAGTATGATCCACAAGACGGTATCTTGGGATTAGATATTGCTATTTCATTGACAAGACCGGGCTTCAGTATTAGAGTAAGAAGTAAACACAAGGCAAGTATTGGACGCACTCATGTTATAACAGCAGAAGAAGCAAAAGCATTTCTAACCCGTGAGTTTGGAATTCAAGTGGTATAGTATGAAGAATCGTGATTACAAAATAACTGGAAGGACAGAACACAAGTTCGGAAAAGGTTCTAGATGGTGTAAAAGATGTGGCGATTATAATGCAGTAATTCAAAAATATGATCTTGATCTTTGCAGAAGATGCTTTAGAGAAGTTGCCAATTCTTTAGGATTTAGGAAATTCAAGTGATAGATATGCCGACAACTAATATTCTAGCAAACATGTTTGTAACTTTGTACAACACAGAAGCAAGACGAAAGGGAGACTGTGTAGTTCTGCCAACTTCAAAGCTTGCAACCGATGTTCTAAAAACATTGCAAAATCATAGCTATATCGGTGAATTTGAACACGTAGATGACAAGAAAGGTGGAAAGTTCAAGATACAGTTATTGGCTAAAATTACAAAATGTGGAGCAATTACACCTAGATTCAAAGTGAAAAAGGACGGATATGCAAAATGGGAACAACAATATCTACCATCATACTCACGTGGTATGCTGATTGTAACAACAAATCAAGGAGTAATGTCTCATCATGAGGCAATAAAAAAAGGCTTGGGAGGGCTATTGATAGGATTTGTCTACTAAAGAAGTTGAGCTGCATCAGGTTACAATTCCAATTCCAGATTCTGTCAAGGCATCTGTAACTCATAAAATCTTGCATGTTCAAGGACCACTTGGAAAAACAAGAAAAGCATTCAAGAAAATACCTGTAGATTTGCAAATAGAAGGCAAAAATGTTGTATTGAAGTCTGTTGGTGTTCGTAAAAGAGATTATGCAATATTCAAGACTGCGGAATCTATCATCAATACTTTATTCAAAGGAGTCCAAACTGGATATACCTTCAAGATGAAAGTAGTTTATGCACACTTTCCAATCACCGTGAAAATAAAAGATGGATATATCCATGTAGAAAACTTCCAAGGCGAACGTGCTGCTAGGACATCGAAAATATTTGGTGAAACCAAAGTAGTTTCAAAAGGAGATGACATCATAATCACTGGACCCGTACTTACTGATGTTTCACAAACTGCTGGAAGCTTACAACAAAACACCAAAGTCAAAAATAAAGATCATAGAGTTTTCCTTGATGGTGTTTATCTTTTCGAGAAGCTCGACAAGATCGAAAAATAGTCTCAGCAAAGAATAAATCCGCTTATCCTACGAACAAGTCTATTGCCGCCCTAGCTCAGCGTGGTAGAGCAGCTGGCTGTTAACCAGCGGGTCGCCAGTTCAAGTCTGGCGGGCGGCGCTTTAATGTTTCTAAATTCGAATTCTGAAATATTGTTTTTTGTCATGGTTCATCTTGCGCAACATGTTGATGCTGTATATTTCTAAATTCGAGTTGTGAAATATTATAATGCGATCACGTTTTAGTTTATTCTATTAGACAATATGGATCTAATACGGATCATATCATGATGATACATGCAGGAGGTCCACATTGGCCAGAACAAGACGCGCAAATAGATATTGCGTGGATTGTGGGGGTAGATTAGTTTACTATCCTCGCCTTTCAAATCCTAAAGCTCCCAATGAATACAGGGTTCTGGTTTATGCATGTCCCGACTGCACTAAAGATTTTGATAAACCAAAAATGTTTTCAATAAAAAGAAATGTGGTAGATGAGCCAATAGAAACTGTGGAAATAGAAATTGTTCAAGCGCGTGAGAAAATCCCTGAGATGATAAAAACTGTAAATTGACAAAAATATTAAGTACATCTTTTCACACGAAAAAATCATGAGAGTGTTTTACACTCAAAAACTTGATGACATTTTAGGAAGAATTGAATTATCTGACTGGAGGCAAAGATTGCAAAAACCACTTGGTCTAATAGAACATACCTTGTCTGACAACTGGAAATCTTGTGCATTGGGAGAAAGAATGAGAAGAGAGGGAAAAGATATTGATAAAGTAAAAGACCTAACTCCGGAGGCAGTAAAATTGGGATTTGCTTTTGCAACTGCTGTGAAAAAAAGAGACAGTAATGAAGCGCTTGAGATACTTGAGCAAATAGAAAAACTTCCTACCATATGGCGTCATCCTGAAGAATCTCTAGTTTAATTTTTAGTAAATTCTTGTTTTTCTGACCTAGTTTTTAGCTAAATACCCTCCAGTTTTAGGGCTAATCTGTACTCAAAACCCCTGAAATTCTAGACTTTTCCTACCACGTTGCGCTCATTTTTTGTCAACGTATTCTAAAATTTAAAAAATGAACGCCAAAATAGGTCAAAAAAAGGGGGTTTAACTTTTATTCATGCTACAAAAGAATATGGGGACTCTTGTGGGGAGATGGGGGTGGTTTGACTGTTGGCTTTCATATGTACGCACAAGTGTTACACCCCCCCTAAAATCAGGCATTTTTGAAAAAATCATGTCATTCCTAGTGGTAGGAAAATAACAGGGGGTTTAGCCTTCAGGCATGAATCTAAAAAACCGTTATTTTTAGTCAAATTGGTTGTCAAAAGGATATTTTTGGGCGGAAAATTTGATCTCAAATCTATTATTGGAAAATTACATCACGTGATTATTTTTTCTGAATTATCTTGCCAAATGTGGTAACTAGTAAACCTGGTAGTCATGTTGGAAATGATTCTAGTTGTGAAACTATGACCGAATTAATATCATCGTGAGAGAATCACAAAAACCCTCACGATTCTAGGCCTGGTCAGTTATGGGTAGCCATTTAGTGAAGTGCTCTGATGACATCTTAAGTCTCCAGTGGAATTTTGTGGATATTTTAGCTTGGTTTTTTTAAACTCTACACTAGACATGTACAGTATGGTCATGTCTATAATTGCATGATGGACACTGAAATATCTGATGCATGTCTCCCTTGATGTCTTTTTCTATCTTAGAAATCAATTTATCCATGGCGAGTCCGTTTCTTGGACAGTCATAACTTGGGCATGGCATATCATAGTCTAATATGTGATCAAGACAAAAATACCCTAGTTTTGACGAATAGATGCCTTCTTTACCGCACTTAGTTTTCTCACATTTTCTTTCCTTATGAAAAAAACCCTTTGGAACTCTGTTTGCCCGTATGTCTAATTCCACCATTTCTTTCTAATTTTATCATCATGATGTGTTATTTGTTTTTATTACAAACAAGTGAATATTAGCTTCCGTTTTGCCTCTAAAATATGAGGCTAGGACTTGTAATTACCGGCATCTTTATTGTCATGTTTTCCATTTTCTCGTATTATCTTGCACCTCATTTTATTACGTCTTCCGTACATTCTTTTGTTAATTCTGTGTCTGGGGGAAATGTGAATACTGTATCACTTTTGCACCAGATGGGGTACCCATCATTGCATGAAGTTATGCCTATTTTTCAATATTCTTTAATAGGACTTACAGTTGTAGGGATGGGAATAATGGCATTTGGCATGGTGGCAAAAAAGATTCCAAAGTCTATATCTGTAAAACTTGTTACAGAAAAGTCTGAAGATCTACAACTGGATGTAAAACCGCCCATCTCTAAAAAAGAACCCCTTTCTGATACTTCAAAGGACAAGGCAACAGAAGTGGGGGCTGTAAGTGAAGTGCTTACTAAGCTAGAGACTGAACTAAAGGAAATGAAATTGGGATATGAAAATCATAGGCAGCATCTAGAGTCTGAAAAAACTAAACTTGAACAAAAAGAAAGAGAAAAGATGGCCAAAATTATATCCACTGGAGAAGTTATGATAAGAGAGATCACTCCTGACAAATTTAATGATAGAGTATTGTATTATGTCAACTTGAAAAATAAAGAAACTGGCAAGCTAGTTGATTTATCGTTACTTGCAGAAAAATTCAAGACAATGAAAAAGACAATGGATGCTGATGATGAATTATTTTCTACCTCTCCTGGGTTTTAGATATAGGATTTAGATATTGTATTTATGTACTCGGTTTATCTGATTGAGATTGTAACACCTTTTCAGCAAGACTCAATTTTGCCTCCATGATTCCGAGAAGAGCTATATTAATTCGTGCCAGGTGTTCATCTATGCTCTCTGAATCATTTTTTAAATTCCTTAACTTGATTGCTTCCACTTCAAGCGCAATATCTGAAATGTATTGTGTGAACATGTCTGAAAAAGTGGGTGATTTTGAATTAAGCGTGATCTTTTGTTCCATGTAATCTGTATTCGCTCCATGTATAAAATATTCATCTTCCAAAAAATGGTAATAACTAATTATGTTAATCTCTTAATGATGGGAATTGTAAAATTTATTCTCCAAAAAAAGAAAATGATGTATATTTCACGCGTTTATCAATATGCTAATTAAGAGCAATATTTCAAAATTCGAATATGGAAAGATATGAAATTAACTTGGCTGTTACAAAAAAACCCACTGATATAGAAATACAAAAAATTCAAGAGTTTTTTATCGAAATGCCTCTTTCTGAGATCCTATCTGGTTTAAATTTTGCACATAGGAGATGGACCGCAAAGGATGCAGGAGTACTCAAAGTAGGTAGAAAGAGCATAATACGCAAAGAAATTCACTCTGTTACTGCAGAACAAGCTCAGTGGAGATTAAAAAACTGGAAAATGATGATCGCAAACTATAGGAAAATGGGTTATAGTTACCCCACCATATCTAGGATAAAAAAACACTTTGTAGAATTGAGTAAAAAACGCTCTAGATAGGTTCTGGAGCCTTTGCTGTGGAACCAAGTGTTGGAGGAAGATCAGGCAGACTTTGTCTTACATGACCTTCTAGTATGGATTGTGCTTCTTCTAATATCTGGTTTGTCTCAGAGTTTGTAGTATCTAACGTGAATGTGTTATCACCACTAACTGATGCACCTGACATGATTTCTCCCAATATGTTTGACAAATCTGTCATGGAAGAATCTGCTGCAGGCATCAATCCGCTAAGGCCTGTTCCAAGTCCCTTGATTATGGACATACATGGACTTAGAGTTACCACCACATCTCCAAGCTCGGATATTGTGTTCAATCTGAGTTGAATCTGTTCCATGGCAAGTTTTGCACCTGTGACCATCCTGTTCATTTTTCTAATCTCATTCAATTCTATTGCATATGCATTAGAATATGCACCGTTGTGCGATCTTACTGCTTCAACAACTTTTTTGAATATGAAATCATCTTTTTCCTTGAGTTTTTTTGAGATAGAATCTAGTTTTATTATCTGTAATTGTAATTTTTTCTGAGCCTCATCGATCTTTGGTTTCAATGGGGCGTCTGGTTTTACCTTGTCCATTACTTTTTGAGAAATACTTTCTTTTTGCACGTTCCACTTGTTTGTAAAGTTCATTTGTTACTGCGCATGATTCACAATGATGCTTTAAACACTCATGTTCTCACTTGATGTGTAACTACAGTTACAGCCTACTGAAGTTACACTCGCAATTGGCTTTAATATTTCTAAATTCGAATTTAGAAATATACTATATTGATCAACCAAAGGTAAATGTGTATATTTGAAAACCAGGATGTCCTATTATTGTAAGAGTGTGTGATCCTGCCTGCTGTGAGGATACAATGTTGTACAATCTGTTCTCCGAGATTGTAACTAGTCCATTTTTGGTGTCTTGACCTTGGTCACTATTTGTGATTGTTTTGCCATCTAGCAAAATTTGGATTTGATTGCCAATTCCTGATGCTACTATGTGGACGTCTTTGGCAGAATATGGCAGTACTATTTTTCCATTATCTGATACAAGCTTCATGCTGTCGTGAAGATTCTGCCATTGGCCGTCCAAGTAAAAGTGATCTTTTTGTAATTCAGAAGGCATGGTATATCTGACTATTTTTTCTGGTTGAAATCCTTCTGGATTTCCAAAATAGTTTCTCCCATCTGCAAAATCATATCCGAAATAAAGCTCAGGGGTCTGATATAGTGAAAATGCATGCTCTTGTAAATTTACCAAGCCCTGATCTGCGGTGATGTTTAGTCCAAGTCTGTGTGCTCGCTGATCAAGCAATTGTTGTATGACTTGTTCTGTTTGATCGTACTCTCCTTCTCCAAAGTTTGTATGTCGTATGTGTCCCATGTCATCTGTTATGTATTCTGCTGGCCAATATCTGTTTGAAAATGCATCCCATGTTCTGTGATCACTATCTAATACTATCGGATATGTCAAATTGTATTTTTGTACTGCCATTTTTACATTGTTAGGATCTTTTTCAAATTCAAATTCTGGAGAGTGTACTCCTATTATCAATAATCCTTTGTCTGCATATTTGTCATTCCATGCTTTAAGATATGGAAACGTTCTGATGCAGTTTATGCAACTATATGTCCAGAAATCATACAATATCACTTTGTCTTTCATTTTTGTTTGTAATTCTTCTGGAGTTGTATTTATGTAACTTGCAATTCCTGTTAGACCTGGAGCAAGTGGATAATTGTTTTCATCTTGGTATGACGATGTGTTTGAAATATGGTTTGTTCCAAGTTTTGTACCGTTTATAATTGAAAAATTTCCAGCATTTTGAGTTGTTTTATCTAATGATGTCAAAAATGCTTCTACACCTACTATCAGGGCAACTATGATTACCGCACCAATTGCTGCGGTTTTAATCTCTTTTTTCATATTTTCATCCTAATAACAGATTGTTTAGTAGTGGAAAGCTTGCAATTGCAGCAAGTTGATTAGTGTACACTAGAATACCTAATGTGATGATAAGAGATCCCATTATGACTGTATAGTATCTGAGATGTCGACTCATTGATCTTATGAATCGGGTGAATCTGGAAAAAAACACTCCCATTATGATAAATGGAATTCCTAATCCAAGTGAATAGCTAAGAAGTAATAAAAATGCATGACTGGGGGTTGTAGCAGCAAGAGTCAAAATACTGCCAAGTATTGGTCCTATACATGGTGTCCAGCCAGTTGCAAATGCAAGACCAAATACAAACGAGAGTGGATAACTTGATTTTGTTCTATTTGGTATGATCTTTTTTTCAAAATTAAGTTTTGATATTTTGGAAGATAATAACATGAACACTCCGAATGCTGCTATGATGATGCCCCCAATGTGATTAAAATTTGTAAAAAGTGTACCTGCAGTTGTTACAAGTACGCTGTTTAAAACTACTCCTAGTATAGAAAATACAATCGTAAACCCTGCTACAAAAAATAATGTGTTCATTATTATGTTGAGTCTGTTTACTGAAATGTTTACAGTGCCATTGTTTTTCTGAAGTTCTGTTATAGTGCTTCCTGAAATATATGCCAGAAATGCTGGAATCATTGGTAAAATGCATGGTGCAAGAAACGAACCCAATCCTGCTACTGCTGCAATGCCTATGCTAAGTTCTACCATTGCATTACAAGTGTTGTTTTTTTATTAATACCTTGTTCCAAATCTCTTCCAAATCAACACTTAGATAACTTGAAATTTTTTTCCTGCCTTTTCTAACGTGTCTAATGATTGCAATATCATGTCTTTTGTGAGCCAATCTGTTATGGATATTCTTATTCTGGCTTCTCCCTGACTTACGGTTGGATATCTTATAGGGTGAGCAAATATTCTGTTTTCTCTTAAATATTTGGCAAATTCCAAGGTTTTTTTCTCATCTTTTGTTATTATCGGTATGATGTGACTCTGTGATTCTATGTTGTATCCTATGGATTTCAAACCTGAAGTAAACAACCTTGTTTTTTCCCATAATCCAAGTCTATTTTTTTCTCTGTTTGTCTGAATTCTTTTTAGTGCAAGGTCTGCCAAAAAACCAGGCAATGCTGATGTGTAAATAAACGATCTTGATGTGTTTATTGCAAGTTCGATTATTTCCTTGTTTGCTGCAATATATCCTCCAAATGCGCCCAATGCTTTGCTTAAACTACTTATGTAGACATCAACGTTTTTTGTAACTCTGAACTGATCTGCAGAACCTTTTCCATCTCTACCTACTACGAAATCTCCATGTGCATCATCTAGTAATAAAAATGCATTATTTTCTCTACATATTTTTGCGATATCATCAAGTTTTGCAAAATCACCGTTCATTGAAAATATGCCCTCTGTTATTACGAATTTGTGCTTGGCCTTGTTCTTTAATTTTTTTTCCAAATCTGTGATATTGTTATGCTCATAGATTGTTTTCTTTGCAGGTGATAATCTACATGCGTCAATTATGCTTGCATGGTTTAGCTCATCACTTACTATTAGATCATTTTTTTGAGCCAGTGCAGGAATTATCCCGAGATTTGCCATGTATCCTGTTGGAAATACCAGCGCTGCCTCTTTTGACTTGTGATGTGCTAGAACATTTTCTAATTTCTTAAATGATATATCATTTCCTGCAATTAATCTTGAACTTGATTGTATTTGAGATACAACTGGTTTGAAACCTAGTCCTAGATAATCATTGGATGATAAATTGATATGCTTTCTTCCGTTGATTGTGATATAAGGTCCCGCAACCTTGTTGTACACAAGTGTACGATACAAGTTGTTCTCTTTGATATTCTTTAATTTTTCTTTGATAAAACTAGTTTTAGGCTTCAAGGCCTATTTTTGATATCATCTGAAAGTCATCAGGTGGTGAGTTTCCCCCAATAGTGAGATATCCTCCAGTGATAATACCATTTGCGCCTCCAAGTAGTGCTCTTTCTTGATCATTTGAAAGGTAGACTTCTCGTCCTCCAGCTATTTTCAATATTGTTTTTGGCATCAAGAATCTAAAGACAGCAATTGTTCTAAGTATCTCAGATATTGATAATCTTGTTTGTAATTCAAGTGGGGTTCCCTGCTGTGGTACCAGTACATTTATTGGGCATTCTTCTGGACTGAGCCCTGCAAGATCTAATCCAAGCTCCAGTCTTTGCATTCTTGTCTCTCCCATTCCTATTATGCCACCACAACACAATTCTAAACCTGCATTTTTAACAATAAGATTAGTTTCCATTCTATCATCGTATGTATGTGTAGTACATATTTGAGAAAAGAAACTTCTTGGAGCTTCTAGATTGTGGTTGTACCTCTTTACTCCAAGTTTTTTTAATTTCAATGCCATGTCTTGAGTAATAAACCCGAGAGAACA
Source organism: Candidatus Nitrosotalea sinensis (assembly GCF_900143675.1). NCBI lineage: Archaea > Thermoproteati > Nitrososphaerota > Nitrososphaeria > Nitrosotaleales > Nitrosotaleaceae > Nitrosotalea > Nitrosotalea sinensis. The sequence continues at coordinate 214,562 of NZ_FRFC01000004.1, read as the reverse complement.
ATTGACTTCAATTCCGACCTCCTTGTTGATCTTGTCTATTATTGAAGAAATTTGCTCAAAATCTTTTTCTGTTGGTCCACGCCATGCGCAAACAAGACAAAAGCTTTTCACTCCGTCATTTTTTGAAAGCATTGCATTTTGGACTATTGTCTCTGGCGGTAACAATTTGTATGTATCAATATCTGTTTTGTAAAATGCGGACTGTGAACAAAATGAACAATCTTCTTGACATTTGCCTTTTTTTGCATTTATCAAAGATTCTACATCTACCACATTGCCACATAGTTTTCGTGTGATCTCATTAGCCGCATCAGATAAAATTTGTAAATATTCTTCTGGCGTGTTGATTAATCTGTCCGATTCTTCTTTTGAGATTTTTTGCCCTGACAGAACCTTTTCTTTACATGCTGTTATGAATTCGATCTCACTAGACATTGACATACTTGGCTTTTAATCCATTAATTAAGATTCTTTTAATTGTAAACCTGATACTCTGTGATGGTTTACCATGTATGGTTTGAATATTTTTAAACAATAAGTACTTGAACGAGAAAATGTTTGGCAAATTGTCTTGATATTGAACTTATGCTAAATGTGTAACATTCTTGATTGTTTTGATGATTCCTCTCATCATGTAATCTAACTCTTGTTCTGATATTGCAAGCGGTGGCACTATCATGATTATGTTTCCTAATGTTCTTTGATAAATTCCGTGTTTTTTTGCCTCTGTAAAGATTTTCTGTGGTATTTTTTTATCTGGAGATATAGGGGTTTTTTTACTCTTGTCTGTTACTAGTTCTATTCCCATCATCATTCCCTTATGTCGTACATCTCCGACTAGTTTCAAGCCTGAAATCGTGTCTATGTATGACTGCATTTGAGCTGCGCGCTTTTTAATTTTGTAGATTAAATTGTATTTTTTGTATAATGAAATATTTGATAATGCTGTTGCACATGCTAAAGGATTACCAGTAAAAGTATGTCCATGGAAGAAATGTTTCATATCTTTATATTCTCCGAGAAAGGAATCATAGACTTTTTTATTTGCGAGTGTAGCTGCAAGCGGCAGGTATCCTCCTGATAACATTTTTCCATATGATACAATGTCTGGAATACTCTGTTGTGCCTGATATTCGATCATTGAACCTAGTCTTCCAAATCCTGTTGCAATTTCATCAAGTATGAATAGGACATCGTGTTTTTTGCATAGTTTGCTTACTTTTTTCTGAAAATCTTTGGGGTATACTACAACACCGCCTGCTAGCTGCGCACCACTTTCCATCACAAAAGCTGCAATATCGCTGTTTTTCACAAATATTTTCTCAATTGAATCTATGCAATGTTCCTGAAAGTCTTCATAAGAGTATCCTTTTGGCATTCTGTATCTATTTGGTGATGGAGTTCGTAGAACTGGAAATAACACTGATTTGAATTTTGAGAAAAATAAAGGCACATATCCTAATGACATTGTTCCTATGGTGTCTCCATGGTATCCATTCTCAAGTGATACAAACTTGGTCTTTTTTTTGTCGATGTTGTGCCAATATTGTAACGCCATTTTCGCAGAAATCTCCATCGCAGTAGAACCGTCATCAGAATAGAATACTTTGTGCATCTGGGGTGCAAGCGTTATCAATTCTCTTGCAAGTGATTCTGCCTTGTCATTTGTTAAATTAAACAGTGATGAGTGCTGTAATGTTTTTGTTTGTTTTATCATTGCCTTTGTCAGTTCTTTATTTGAGTGTCCCCATACATTGCACCACATGCTTGCTACGCTGTCCATGAGTGAATTCCCATCTGTGTCGTAGAGCCACATTCCTTTGCCTTTTGATATTACATCGAATTTCTTCCAGTCTCCCATCTGTGTGTATGGATGCCAGACAAAACTACGCATGAGATATCTCACGTGGTCGTATTAATAATGATAAGTTAATTATTAAACAACATTGCTGATTGTATTCTATGAAATCCTACTTTGTAACTGGTACTGACACAGGTGTAGGAAAAACCTTCTTTACCGCTGCACTTGCCTCATGTTTGCAAAAGCGTGGTATCAACGTGGGTGTAATGAAACCTGTCGCAACAGGGATTTCTTCAAAGACTGGGTTTCGGTCAACAGATGTTTCCATTTTGCATAGTGCGGCAAAAGTAAATGATTTGGAAAATGAAATAAATCCGATTTTTATGCCGCTCCCAGTATCTCCCTATGATGCAAGCAAGATACTACATCTGTCATTTGACAAAAAAGTAATTTTTGAACAATTTACAAAATTACAAAAACGACACGATATGATGCTTGTAGAAGGAATTGGTGGAATAATGACTCCTCTTACTCGGGATTATTTTGTGTCTGACTTGATAAAAGAGATTGGTCTTGAAACAATTATTGTCACTAGATCCACTCTGGGTACATTGAATCATACTATGATGACCGTCAATACGTGTCGTAATCATGGAGTCTCAATCAAAGGCATAGTTGTAAATAATTATGATGAAAAAGGTGGTCCTGAAGAAAAAAATTCACCTCTTACGATTCATGAAATAACTGGAGTTGATATTTTGGGAGTTTTACCATTTGTGAAAGATTGTGATAGTTATGAAACAGTAATGCCATACATTGAAAAAAATATTGATTTACAATCTCTTATATCTTGAAAATTTTTAATTTGGATTGCTTTTTGTTTGATGTAAAACTTTTCAAATCATCAATTATGTTTGTAAATGTCATCGAGTCCTGTACTGTATATGTCTTAATTCCAAGGTTCATGTCTTTTTCAAGTACAAACCATATGTTGTCTTGGTTTGGTTGAATTTTTTTTATGTTATCAATTTGCATATTTATCTCTCTCATGTCGTTTGTTTTTGGGAATGATATTATGACAACCTCTTGTGGTGAAGTTCCTAATGTTATGGTATCTGGGACTGCAACATCTATGTCAATTCCTTGGAATGTTGTTTTTCGTTTGCTTGGAATCATGGTTACAGTAAGCAAGTAATGCAGTAACCCTTCGGCAACTGTAACAAGTGTATCTTGTTTTATCTCGTGTTTGCTCTTGATAATGGATATGCATTGTTCAAAAATGCTCTTTATGATGCCAGCACTATGACCTTGTGCTATTTCAGAGAGTATCTTTTGTTCTTCATGCTCTGAAATTACTGTGTATAAAATCTCGCTTAATTCCAATATCTCAATCCTTGACATGTCGTAAATTAAAGTATCACTGTGGATAACAACATACGATAATTAAAAAACTAGTTTAAATGGGTATATGTGATAAATAGTTCTGACTAAGAAATGATACGAATAGAGGCAGAACTACCGCGAAATGATTTGACTGCTGTTACAGATGCGCTTGATATGCTTGGGATTAATGTTAATATTGTAAAAGTAAAGAGTCGTGGAGCTACGGTAGGTTCTGAAGTACATGCTGCCAAAGGTACTGGAATGTATAGATCTGAATTTAGAGATAAATTCATACTGCAAACAACAGTGTCAGACAATTCTGAACATGATGTCATAGAAGTAATTCGTTCAAATTCAAACACTGGAAAAATCTCAATATTTCCAATTTCTCGTATAATTGATATTAGTTCTGGTGTAGAAAATGAACAAGGATTAGCTCTTAGTGAATATGATAGTGTCATATTAATTGCAGCAAATAAACAAAAAACAACATTTCCATTTGGACTTACAACTAGCAAAGTAAAGCTTGAGCCTCAAGCAATAGAGGGTGAAAAAGGATACTATGACGTAATTGAGAAAAAATTTGTTCCACTTGAAAATCTTGAAGCTGTAGTATCTCAGGTAAAACCTGTGGAAAAATTCCAGATTCTTACTGCTGATGATGAATTTGTAATTCAAAGCTTGACTAGGATTCAACGAAACTTTTCTTTGTATAAAAGGAAACAAAGTGACTCCTATTCTCAAGCATTTCTCAAGTATATTTCTAGCAGATTTTTGAGCCTGTGGCCAGAAAATGAAATCAATACTGCTGTTTTATATGTGGATATAGTAGGCTCTACGAAAATAGCCACATCTCTTAGTTCTGAAGAGCTATCAGGTCTTATCAAGGTTTTTTCTGAGGAAATGTCTGTGGTCATATCAAAACATGCTGGTTTTGTTTTAAAATATACTGGAGATGCAGTAATTGCATTTTTCCCAGAATTGAAAGATTTTGGAAACATGGCGGAAAATGCAATACGCTGCGCACGCTCTATGAATATGCTGATAACACATTCTCTAAATCCAATGTTTGCAAGCTTTGGTTTGCCAAAGATAAGCATACGAATTGGAATTGATGTGGGTAAAAACAGAATTGTTGTTCTTGGTTCTGAGCCTGACTTGATAGGCCATAGCATAACAATTGCATCAAAAATCTTACCTCTTGCGCAACCAAACCAGATGACAATAGGCGAAGAGGCATACAAGATGTTGTCTCCTGACATGACATCACAATTTATCAAAATAGATCCACAAGATAAAAGATGGAACTATAACCACCCGACTACTGGAAAAGTATATCCGATATATTTCTCAATTCCAGTAATGCAAATATCTAGTAGAGGAAACTAGTTTCTATTTTTTCTTGCCTGCAAATCTGGCCAGGCCTATCTTTCTCATTTCATCTGATTCTTTGATTACTGAATTGTATTGGGTTTCTTTGTGTTTTTTTAACTTGCTTCTTAGTTCTGGGAATTCGTTTGCAAGAATCTTTACTGCGTATAATCCTGCATTTGCGGCCTTGTTTACTCCGACTGTTACAACTGGAGATCCAGTTGGCATCTCTGATATTGATAACAGAGCATCTAGTCCTCCAAATGCTGAAAACTTGAACTTGTCGGAATTTGCCTTGTCATTATAAACCATTATTGGCACGCCTATGACTGGAATTACAGTATGGGATGCTATCATTCCTGGTAGATGCGCTGAACCTCCTGCTCCTGCAATTATGACCTTGAATCCTTCCTTTTCAGCATGTTTTGCATAATCTGATAATCTTGTTGGTGTTCTATGTGCAGAAACTATCTGATCCTCATGGGCTACACCAAATTCATCTAATATTGTAGCAGCAGAATGCATTATCTTGCTGTCAGAACTTGATCCCATTATTATTCCAACAAGCGCTTTTTTCAACTATCTATTTGATGCAATCCAATTAATAATTAAACTCAACGTTTTATTGGGCGTTTGTATGATATTGAATTCCAGTCTCTTAAATTATATCTAAGATGAATTACACTTGAAGTCGTGCAAAAATCTCCACTAGAAGTACGACGGGCGTTTGGCATTCTGTTTGTAGGTGTAGCAATATCTGTAGGAACCGCATCGATCCTCAGTGAGATCTCATTTGAGCACAAAGAGCCAATCTTTTATTATGCAATAATTTGGTTCGGAAGTTTTGCGATAACATTTGGAATAATAATTGGAAAATTCAGGTCTATGCTCTCTTCCATCCGTGGAAGAATGAAAAACAGTGTAACATGGCCTCCTGCAGTCAAGGCAATAAATGGACTATGCTGGGCCGCACCTTTTGCAATGATAGGAGTACTTCCACATTATTACCAGTATCTGATATTGTTTGGAATAGGACTAGGAAATACTTCCACATTTTTCTTTATGAAAAAATTTAGTAATCTTGTAAATCTGGAACAAATCATAGTAGGTGCAGTGTCTCTTGCAGCACTACCTCTGGCAGTAATAATTGATACATCACTAATTTCTAATCAAACAACAGCTGTGATAACTTCTAGAATTATGATAGCAATAGCTTATGGTGCGGGTGGCATATTTGCACTTGTTAAAAAATAAGTTACCTTAAACTGGGTATCATCTACTCTTTTCTCACATTGATGTATATTTTCTCTATCTTGTGGTGGGTTGCTTTGACAGTTTATCTTTGTCTGGTTTGATTTCTTCCACTTTGGAATTCTGTCATATTGAAAACTTCACTAGTCTTTAAATATATTTTTTGAGAATTTTTTCTTATGGGTGAGTCTATTAAGGTCAAAACTGGAATTTCAGGATTTGACTCTGTTATATCGGGAGGATTTAGACAAGGACAGACTATAGTAGTTTCTGGTTCTATTGGAAGCGGTAAAACAACTTTTGGAATACAATTTCTCTATTCCGGGGCAAAAGACTTTGAAGAGCCAGGTATTTTTGTTACACTATCACAAAGCCCATCTGAAATTAAAAACGATTTCAAATCTTTTGGGTGGGATGTCCAGAAATTAATAGAGGAAGGAAAGATGATAATAATTGACGCAAGGCCTTTTAAGAAAGAAGAGGGTTTTATTGCATTTGATGAATCGCTTTATCGTGGAGAACAAATGCCTTTCATGCATTTGACCCAACTTATCTTGAGTAGCATCAAAAGAATAGGTGCAAAAAGACTTGTTCTTGATTCTCTCTCTGTTCTTGAAATGCAATATACTGATGACTTTTACATAAGACAAGGACTACAGGGAATGATATATGCACTTGAGGGCCAAAATTGCACCTCGATATTACTATCACAATCTGAATTGCCTGATAAGGTACATGTAGAGTGGTATATCGCATCTGGCTTGATAATGCTTTATCGTGTAAGAAAAGGAGATGCGATGGAACGATCAATCCAAGTAGTCAAACTACAGGGAATGAAACATAGTGAACAGGTATTTCCGATGAAGCTAAACGAACTTGGATTGCAGATAATGCATCCTAGAATATCTACGTGATACTATAGATGTATTTTGTTTGATTTTGTCCAAAGTGTATCAAAAAGAAGTTTCATGGAATAAATCAGGGCTTCGGAATCTGTCCACACTGCTGACATTTGTTCTGATGTATTGTTTGATTTTTTCATGAAAAACACCATTTCGTTGCTATCTTTTATGAGAAAACATAGATTCTGACGTATATCTGATGGCATCATTCGAACTTTAGATCTATCAATATCGTCAAAAATGTATTTCATCTTTTCAGATATTGATGTCAAAAGTTTCATGTCTGTCTTTTTCTTGTCAATCTCTTCAAAAAAATCTGAACGATAAAATCTTAGAAAGTCTTTTTCTGCTCCAATTACAAGAAACTCATCTTCAGCAGTCTCTATCATCTTTTTTATCTTACTGTTTGTCTGGTTGTCACTCTGTAACATTTGAAATTTATCGTCCTTGGTCTCTAATGTTTCATTGTATTCTGGAATTGATTTCCATATTTTCATAATCTCTGTTTCTTGTTTTTCTAGCACATTGATGCGCTCTTTTTCTGCATTGACAAGCACCCATATTGCCTTGTTTAATGGTTCTGCAGAAAAACGTATAGGATTTTGGAATGTAGCAGATACTAGTCCTTTATTTTGTAATACTGTCAATAGATGATATGTCTCAGTCCTTGGTAATTTGAGTGCCTTACATACTTCTGGGGCTGTTCTGGAACCATATTTTCCAAGATATGTGTACACCTTACTTTGATTAGATGTAAGACCAAACTTGGCAAGCTCATCTTTTAGCTTGTCAAATGCCATCTTGTGTTCGTACATGGCAGAACCTGCATCCGAGTCAAAAATTGACTGTTGTAATTCTTCGTTGTTCATCCTCACACACAGATCCGGTATATTGAAGTGGTTTGATTTATTGATCGTTGGTTTGCTGATCTTGATCGATTTTGGATCTTATTTGACTTAATAAATATGAAATTTACATAGATACTATGATATTTATGTGATATATTATAATCATTTTTGCTTATAATGATATATTTTGATTTCAATGGTAAATCTCCACTGGCATACTCGCGATCGATTTGTATGAAAATCTAGTCTTGGATTGTCGTGGTTTTATGAATGCAATCTGCAGATTCAAGTCCTGAGTTAAGAAAATAATGCAACCTAGATCCTTTTTTACTCCTTTTTCAATCATGTCGTCAACAGTAGTTTTGATCTTTTCGAGTTTCTCTATCCTTGCTTTGATCTCCTCCAAGGCCTTGAAATAAATCTCTAATTCTCCTTTTGTACCAATTCCGTCATATATTGAGATGTTGTTAAAATCATACCAGTTTGTTTTTTGATCTTTTTTCTTGATTGGTTTTTTCTTTTTTGGGTCTGTTGGGCCATCAAGTTTTTCTTTTAGTTCTGCCATTTCTGCAGAGTCACTTGCAGTATTTTCAGAGCGTAATTTCTCACCTATTGCCTCTGAATACTCGGATGATTTTTTCTTATGTGCTTGTAAATCGTTTTCAATGAATGACTGTAATTCAGAAATTGTACGTAAATATTTGACTTCTCTCATTTTTAAATTCCATCCACTTGTAATGCGGTGTCTGTTACAATCATATCTTCTACGTTAGAACCAGGTAATCGTTTTAGTCTCTTTGTAGCTTCGCGCATAAATGAAACCTTTTGACTCTTTAGAATTCTATCTGATCTTGCCATGTTTATGATGTTAGGAATGATAAACTTTAATATGTTTGATATTTCATCTAGGTTTAACTGGTCTAATCTCTTTTGCTCTGATTTGAAATTAGGTTTTATTATGAGCAAATCTAGTGATGGCATCAGTATTATTCTTATATCCTGTGGCAAGTTTAGAATCTGTGGGTCTACATCAATAGAAAATCCAAGATAATTTGTTATTACTTTGAGCGAGTTGTACAACTCATCTGTAATGTTGGTTTTTTCCTTGTCTAACTCGTATATCTGGATGGCCTCTTCTACTAGGTCATCCATTGCCTTTACTGCAGAAGCTAGGTCGTCTGGACTGGCATTGTCAGGAGCAGACATGTAAAAAATTTGTCTTTTTGTATAAATAAGATGTGTATGTAATTTAATATTACACAAAATGTCTAGTTGCTAAATTTGACATAAAATATCTCAAAAGATGTTCTATTTTTAACCTATTGAGACAATATGTTGTTTGTCAAAAAATGGGATTGTTTGTATGTGATCCTCTACTAGGTGCCAATCCATGCCAGGTATGGTAAACTTTGAGAATACTGTGATCCGCTATTAGTTTGACTGTCTGAATATTTCCCGTATAGAAGCATGACTGTAAAATAAGTATCTGCCTGATTAAGATGTTGAGTTGGTTTACCATTGCCTCCTTGAAGTGCACCAGCACCAAAGTATAATACCGCTGTTCTTCCAGCAGGAATTTTTGTACAAAAATCATTTTGACCCCCACAAGTATATTGTTTAAGTGGGAAGGAAGGTGCTTGACTTGTACCACTAGTACCATTTACAAGCCAAAATGAGTTAGTATTTGAACTACTAGTTCCTCTGTAGAAAACCTGCGAATTTGCTGATACGTAGAAATCACTAGTTGCATTGTTATTTGTTACATTCACTGCGAATACGGTGTGTGGGCTACTGGGAAAACTCCATCCTGTTTGCCACGCGCCAGCGTAAGGTGCAGCATCTTGGGTCCATCGGAAAGAAGTATAATCTAAGGTAAGTATTCCTGTATTTTTAGCCAACAAAGTTTGGGTGAATGTTATCACTGTTATAGTTACTTTTGCAGATACACTCTGTCTAGTATAGCCATTTTGAAGTGGCGGCGATGCCGTGAAAGTACATGACTGAGAATCGGATCCTGTCTTTACTATTACATCCCATTTGAATATCGCTGTGCTACCAGGGGGTAAAGTATCATATTTAGTAGGAACTACATTGCCTAGAGAACATGTAGCAAAACCTGCCGTCTGAATTGGTGTATTTGGAATTATATTAGTCAGTGTGTTTGATCCATTATTCGTTATTACCATAACAAGTGTTGAATTAAAGCCAACATCTACATTGCTTGGAATTGATAGTAATTGAATATTCAATGGAGCTGTATTAGGTGAATTCATTGTAAATTGCTGTGTGTTTCCTCTCGATGTTACCAATTTTACATTGTATGAATTTGCAGAATTGATGGTAACTGGTATGTTTTGTCCTATGTTTTTCAACATTCCGCCTGGAACAACAAAATTATTTATTGGCGTATAGCTGTTAATCCAATCAGTTGTAGTTGTATTTTGAATCCATATTTTTGTAAATGTAATTGGAAGACTTCCACTGTTTGAGACTGTTATATTGAATTTGTTATTTGGAACTGTCACACTAGAAATCTGGAATTTTTCTTTATCAAAATCTGTTAACTGCTGATTTTTCATTAAAGATGACTGGTTATATTTGTCCAAAGTATTCATACTGTATGTTACATAAGTTATCGTTGTAGTCAATGCAATTATTGCAAATACTGTGCCAACTACCGTGCTTAAACCTCTACGAGTTTTCATCATGGTGCCGCCTGTGTTGTATATGTGGAACCTCTTGCAGTTGTAACAGTGATGGTATTCACACTTCCCTTGTTCCAAGTACCTGTTGCAAGTTGTGCTGATACTGTGTATGACTTTTGAGATAGTATGTTTGTTGGGAGGCTAGAACTAGAACTGTAATACTGTGTTATCAGAGTATTGTTTACCTGAATTTGAGTTATCTTTAGGCTTGTAGCACCTGTGTTGGTCAATGTAACATTGATTACCTTTTTTGCATTATTGCCCGAACAATTAGTACAAAATGCAATATTTTCTATTGACAAGTTTTCATTAATTTTGTTTGTATTGTTTGCTGCCGCATTGGATAGGGATATTTCGTATGCCTTGAGATTTCCATTTGACCAGGTTACTACAGCACTTCCCAAAACTGCTACTGCACTAAGCATTATGCCAGCTGTGACTATAGTACTCAGACCTCTATGCGATGATCTTACTTTTCTCATTGCCTCTTGTTTTGTTCATCAAAAATAGATATTATCGGTGTGTATGTCTTTTTTACATACTTACATTTGCTGTTCAATGACTTGTTCTTTGAGTGTAGATTCAGTCTCTATCTGTTCTTCAATGGTATTTTCATTATCCGATAATTCGACTGTTTTTACATCTGCTGATTTCGGGATTTGATCTGATGCAGTCTTAGTTGATGATGGTTGTGCTGTCATTTGTGCTAATTTATATGCAGGACATGGTATATGCATACTTTTTGATGTAATAAACAACAATGGAAAGATTTCCTGATATATCAAACCTAGAACTATAGGTATGTTTTGCTCATCAGGGCCAAGTTGTGCAGATATGGCAGACTGGTCTCCATAAAGTGTTGTCAATCCTTCTACTTGTATCTTTGAGTTTGTAGGGTTTGACAAAAAGACAAGCTTGTATTTTAGGACTACCTCTGAATCTCTGCTTTCTACCTCATCAAGAGATGCCTCTATGTTATATTTTGAAAATGAATTGTCGTTTTTTAGTTTTGAAAATGATGTCGAAGTGATTTCTATCTTAGGATTCAATGCTTGTAAGAAAATATTATGCAACTTAACCGCCTGCATGTAGTATCATGATACACATTACATGCTTAAGTAATACATGAGGCACATTGAATCCAAGAATATGGAAAATTCTATAGGTCAGAGAACAAAAGAAGTCACTACTTCAAAGATAAATAATGACAACTTTACTCTAAACATTCATGTTTCCAAATTAAAAAGAACTACACATGCCTTGTCAAAAAACTATGATATCAAAAAATATCTTACACCAGAAGCATTTTCATTTTCACCTGAAATTTCTGAACTCATACCAAAAGATACGCCTCCATATCTTGACAACGGAGAAAAATATGTCGAAAGAATTGCTCGTGCCCTGGCATTTTTCAAACAATGTGCATTAATTGGACCTAGCGGAACAGGAAAGACACACATTGTATATCTTGTTGCAGAGCTTGCAGGTCTTCCACTCTGGGAAATAAATTGTGGTTTGCAGACCTCTGTGTTTGATCTTTTTGGTAGATATGTGGGATTGGGAAAAGAGAACTGGATAGACGGATTGATAACTTCTTGGTCAAGATATGGGGGAATATTGTATCTGGATGAAGCTAACATGATGAAACAAGATATTGCAACAAGGCTCAATCCTATCTTGGATCAAAGAGGTCACATGGTATTAACAGAAAAAGACAATGAAATAATTCAGAGGCACAAGGATGCCTTTTTGATAATTAGCATGAATCCAGTATCTTCTGAATTTGCAGGTACAAAGCCAATCAATGCTGCAATGAGGCGAAGAATGAGTGTGTGGTTGAATTTTGACTATATGAGTGTGGGTCCAAAAATTGATGATAAAGAAATCGATTTGCTAATGAAAAAAACTAGTAATCTAAGCAGGCAAGATGCCGAAATATTGGTCAAAGTTGGAGCAGAATTACGCAAGCAATACAAAACAGGTGATCTTCCTTATGGGCCATCAATCGGCGACCTACTAAACTGGGCAATGTTGATCTCAGATGGTACTGCACTAATTGATGCAGCAGAAGAAACCATAATCTCACTTACCAGCGATGATGTCGAGATTCAGGATGTGGTAAGAAAAATAGTTCGAAAAATAGCTGGAATATGATAAAAGACAAGGTACCAAGTTTTTTAGAATATGTGGAGAATATCTTTCACACCTTTTCACAAACTAAACCAGGTGATATTGACATTACATTCTCAAAAAAAACTCAATTTCCAATAATGAAGTTTGGTTCTAAACTAAAACTTGTCATACCTCTGCCACAAAAATATGATAACAAATATCTGTTTGAAGGAATGATGTTTGATAACAATCACAATGGTAGGAAAAATCTTTGGTGCGTATTTTTTGCAACGCTTTATCATCTTGCTTCACATGTATGTGTATCAAAATATTCTGTATATGATCAGTGGGTCAAACACAAGACAAAAGATGTGTGTTTTCAAGTAATTGATTTTATCGAAGACGTATCAGTAGACCGATACATATCTCACACTAACCCTGAAATATTTGAGAATATGAAAATGATCCATCTTAAATTTGTACAAAAAATTCAAGAAGGCTTGTACGAGTCTGATAAAAATTTGAAAATATCAAGTCTTGATAGGGAGAAAAAAATTGAAAATATACGAACAAATTTGATGAATACACAAAGTAGCGTTATTTCTATTGCGGATTTGTTATATAAAAACAGAGATTTGTTGCCTAGATACACTCCTCCATATTGTGAATGTCGTGGTTTGAAATCTTTGTTCAAACCCGAACAAAAAAGCCCTGATTTTGAACCGTTTGGAGTGTTTAATGAAAATATTGAACATCTTGATATGTTGTGGTTGGCTGATGAACAACTAAAATCAAAACTACTCAAAACATATGGAAAATATCTGAAAGATCTCAATTTCGATTCTATCGTGATTCCGCCAGGGAATTTTCATAATTACATTCAACTAAAAGAAAAAGCATCACCTCTATTGAAAAGAATTCGTCAACAACTGCGCATGGTAGCAAATCTTGTGGATGAACCACGAATTGATCAAATTGGATATTTGAACATGCAAATGGCAATTCAAGCAATAGCCTCAGAAGGACAGACTACGGATATCTTTGAACGTGATGAAATCAAAAGAGTTGAGGAGGCATGGGCAATTCTAATAGACAAAAGTGCCAGCATGAGCCTGAGATTTGATCAAGTTAAGGAATTTACAATATGCGTATCAGAATCTGCAAATGATCTTGCAGGAAAATCTGATGCATGGGCACTGTTTAGTTTTGATAATAATTTTCAAATCTTGAAAGATTTTAAAGAAAAATATGATCATGAGGTACAGGCACGCATAGGTTCACTTGAAAACAATGGTCTGTCTTTACTACCTGATGCACTGGAGCTAACACGTAGAATTCTGGTAAATGACCCTAGAGAAAGAAAATATATTTTTGTCATAACTGATGGCCATTCTTCTGGATATGAAAGAATAAATCAACATTTGACTAAAATTACAAAAAAACTAGATGTTTCTGGCATATCACTTATTGCAATTGGGGTCTCAAAATCTACTTCAAAACGATTTCGCAACAGTGTACGTGGTTCTTCTGATCTAAAACAACTTGTGGCCAAATTCATTACTGCCTACAAGACTGTCTCTTCTGATGATATGTAATTTGACAATACATACTAGATCAGATAACCCACATAGTCATTTTTGGTAATAATGAATATGTTCTCTAAACCAAAGAACAGAAAGGCAATCAGTGCCGTACTCACGACATTGATCATCTTGGTCGCATCAGTTGTTCTTGGAACAGGTGTTGTACTGTATGGTACTTCTCTTTTCCAAACAGGTGCCCAATCTGCGGGTGTTGCTACTCAGGGTGTTCATGTATGGGTGGACTCTTCAAGCAGCCCAGGAAGTACATATGTGTATGGTGCTGCAGAAGTCAGAAACAGTGGTGACAAGATTTTGTCAGTAGACCAGATTAATGTAAGAGGTAATCAGGTGCCATTTGCAAGCTGGTATTACGACAATAACTCAACAAGAGTAACTACTACAAACTTCCAATCCCAACTACAATATCCTGGTACAAATAGTACCGGCTATTTGAAGAATCTTTCAACTGGAGGTTCTGGTACATGTAGCGGTACTGGCGTGATCACCATCAATGAGTTTGCACCAAATAGTGGTTCAAATATGTGTCTGTCAAAAGCAACTGGTCCAATATCATTGAAACCAGGTGATAGAGCAATAGTGTACTTCCAAGTACCATCTGGCATACTGAGTACTGTAGATGCAGGTTCACAAAGCAGTGTAGCAGTATATGCTGGCAATGTAGGTGCACCGCAATCGGTAACTGTAGAGTCTAAATAGGAGGCTAAAAATGCCCCTCTTTTCTTCTTTTTATTTTTGGTGAATAAAAAATGAAAGATAAATCAAAAACAAAAGAAATTGAAGGTTTTCTTGCAAGTAACCTTGTTGATGAGGGACAAAATCAAATCCCGCAAGGATTTGAGCTTGTAAAAAAATATCCACTGGATCCACCATTTAGCTATGCAAATATCTTGTATAATGTAGAGAAATCATCATATCTTTATTTCATCGATGAACTAAAACTTAACTATGAAGAAAAGGCAATCTTTGAAAAGTTGTACCGATTAATTGAAGAAAGTCTTGAATCTCCATCAAAAACAAAAAGTGACCAAAATTTTGAAGACTATCTTAATGTAATTTTGAAAGAAAATGAAAAACTATTCTTAAACCATTCCAGTACAAGCATGGAAAAAGTCAAGTATTATCTAAAGCGTGATGTGCTTGGATTTGGACTAATTGATCCGCTAATGCATGATGTTAGCATAGAAGATATTAGTTGCAGTGGAACTGAAAAACCCATATTTGTATGGCATCGAAACTATGACAGCATTCCTACTAACATCAGATACCCCTCAAATGAAAACCTAAATTCTTTTGTATCAAGAATTGTATTTCGAGCAGGAAAACACATCAGCTCTGCTTTTCCAATCTCTGACTTGGCACTGCAAGGAAACCATAGAATTTCAGTTCTTTATCAAAAAGAAGTAACACCAAAAGGAACAAGTTTTACAATAAGAAAGTTCAAAGAAGACCCGTACACTGTAATTGATTTAATAAAATTTGGCACAATAAACATGTCAATTGCAGCATATCTTTGGATGCTTGTTGAATCCAAAATGTCATTTATCATAATTGGTTCAACAGGTAGCGGTAAGACTACAGTACTTAATGCAATCACTGGTCTTGTTCATCCTGATTACAAAATTTTCTCAGTTGAAGATGTTGCTGAAATCAACATAAATCATGAAAACTGGTTTACGCTGGTCTCAAGAAGCGGCTTTGGTCTTAGCGGTGAAGGTGAAATAGGCATGTATGATCTCATAAAAGCCGGTGTAAGACACAGACCTGACTATATCATTGTAGGAGAAATTAGAGGCTCTGAGGCTTATGTCATGTTCCAGGCCATGGCAACAGGTCACGGTGGTTTGTGTACTATGCATGCAGATGGACTAGAGTCTGCTACAAAAAGATTACAACAAAAACCAATGGATATTCCTCCTGCATACATTTCATTAATGAACTGTGCAGTTGTAATCAAACGAGTCAAGGAAAGCTCTACCGGACAAAGTAGTAGACGTGCAATTGCCGTATCTGAGATAATTTCTGCAAGCTCATCACACGCAGCATTTTCTTGGAATCCTAAGACTGATAATTTTGATGATGATCTAAAAGATAGTGTTTTATTCAAAAGAATAGCTGATGCAACAGGGCGTGATCTAAACGAATTACTTGTAGAACACCAAAAGCGAATTAAAATTCTAAAATGGATGCTTGAAAACGATATTCGAAACTACAAAAAAGTAGCCGAAGTTGTAGGTAAATATTATAGAGACCCTGAATCGCTAATGCAAAAAATGGAGATGGGAGGTATATGACTGGATGCTCTCGCTGAAAAAACTTGATCAGGCTGATTATGAAAAAAAACAGAACAAAAAGATAGAACGCGAACTTCCATACTTTATTACAATAATGTCACTTCTTGCATCAAGCGGGTTTGGACCATATACCATTTTACAAAAAATCAAAGACATTAATCTTCTTCCTGTCATTCAAACAGAAACAATCAAAATTTTAAAAAAAATCGATATGCTTGGAGTGGATCCACTAACGGCACTAAGCCAGGCAAAAGACAAGCCATCTTCTAGAGCATTAGGCGAATTCCTAAATGGATATGTGTCTGCTATTCAAAGTGGAGGTAATGTAGTCAATTATCTCAAGAGCAAAATGTCAAGCTCATATGATAGACTAGAAAATCTTGAAAAACAATCTGTTGAAAAGCTTAGTGGTGTAGTCCATGGTTGGTTAACTATGCAGATAGTCATATTGGCAGTATTCATTTTAGTAGCTGCTATAGGCTCAAACCCGCTTACTAGTTCAGGTGACCAGACACAATCTGATCCTCCCTATTTGTTGTTAATCTTCTCTCCAATAATATCAATTGCATTCATGAAGATTGTACAAAAGATGAATACCTCAAATATTCCAGAAATCGAATTAAAAAAATTATTAAAGTTTTGTCTGCCGCCTTTTATTGTTGTAATAGTATTGATTGCAAGTAATGTTCTTTCAAACTTTCATGCAAATGCATACATTCTAGGTATCGCACTTGTAATTGCTTCATTATGGCCTGCATTAAAATTCCAAAAGATCTACACTATAAACATTCATGCAGAATCTGCAACTCCACAAATTTTACGAGACATTACAGAGGCACGAAAAGCCGGAATGGGTCCTGAGAAATGCATCATACATGCATGCAAAAGAAAGGACTTCAAATCATTTAACATTGTGGCAAACACAATAGCAAACAAACTGGAATGGGGAATTCCAATGTCTAATATCTTTGAGACATTACAAAAAGAGATGAAAAATTTCCAAGTTCTTGTTAGTTTCAGAATTTTATTTGAAATAATTTCCTCAGGTGGGGGAAATGTAAATACACTTGATTCACTAGCTGATGCAAGTGAAAAAATTCACAACATTGCAAAAAACAAGCGTGACATGTTACAACCATATGTTATCGTTGGATTCATGCTAATAGTAATTACGGGATTCACAACATTGCTTACAATAGATTCTTTTGCAGAGATAAACCAGGGAAAAGATGTTGTTCACACAAATAACGCACAACAAAATACTGCACCTAATTCACTGCTTGAGGTAGTCTCTATTGCAGTTGTAGCACAAGCATGGCTTGCAGGTCTTTTTATTGGCAAGATAACAAAAGGTGCGTATTCTGGTGGCTTTATGTTCTCATTGTTACTCACTGTAATCACAATGGCCTCAATTGGGATGATTCAGCTTCATGTTATCAACATAGGTTCAATCCTCAAACCTGCATCATCCACATGAGAGTATGTCACTAAAAAAGTCATACCGTCTCTTATATTGTATCTAGAGCCAGATCTGCTGATTTGAGATATCTGCTGATACTTATTCTATCTATTGCATTGGTATTTCCCATATGCGTCTATGCTGATACGCCTGAACTTGGAGTGACCCTATTACCTGGCAAAATCATGGAAGATACTCAAGGCATTATAGAGGTTTATTCTAAAACCGATGGCATCTCAATTGACAAACTAGTTGCTACATCATCAGACCCATCCATAATTCAAATTGCAGAAATTACTTCTGCTGATGGACACATGATGTCTAAAATAAAAATAAATGCAATAAAACCGGGTGATGCAAAAATTGCACTTGCCGCACCAGGATTTTCATCAACCGAATTTGATCTTACTGTATTTAAAAACTCTAATGTTGTTACAAATCTTCTTATCAAAACTACTCCATCAACATTTGCTACAAACGGTCCTGTGCATGGATATGTAGCAGTTGAAAGTGTTAACAGCGATGGTATTCCAACTCCTGTAGCATCAGACATGCCAGTATCGATAACTACATCTGACAGCAAGATTGTAAACCCGGTTGATTCTCAAATTATAATCAAAAGCGGCCAATATTATGCAACAGGACAATTCATTATAGATGGCCCAGGCTCTGCTCTGATATATGCATCCTCGCCTTCAATGCAAGAAGTATCAACCCAAGTCACAGTAAAAAATGTAAATTCACAAAACACCATTCAGGCTTATGTATATCCAAGTAAAATAAGTGCATACAAGTCTGCAACAGCCTATGTTATCACTCAATTACATGATTCATCTGGAAATCCAATAGTTGCAACAAGTGATATTCCTGTAACTGTTCAAGTTACAAATGCCACTGGTATAGGAACTATTAACACTAGTAAACAAAGTCCGTTATTCCAAGTAAATGAACAAATGGTAATAAAACAAGGCTCATACTGGGCATACATTCCAATTGAAGTATCTGCTGGGACTACAGGTAAATTTAATGTCACTATATCTGCAAAGGGAAATCTAGTGTCCGCTCCTGCAGAAATTACTACAAATGCTACCAACATAATGCTTGATACAAAATCTGCAAGGCTAGATGCTTTGCCAATTCTTGCTACTGGACAAAAGGAATTGATAGGAGTTGTTCATCTTGAAGATACTTTTGGTAACGTGTTACTTGCAAAAACAGATCTACCAGTGCGTATTGATTCATCTGATCCTTCTGTAGTGTCTATATCTAATGTACAAATGAATCGAGGCTCTCAATCTGCTCTGGTATTTGGCCAAGTTGGAACAGTTGTTAATCCAGTCACACTCAATGTTGTAACTGATAATCCTCAATCGGTAGTACCTACAGTTACAAGTACTGTCACTAGTAGTGACATGTTAAATGCCCAGCCACTATTGCCCAAAGTGCTTACACATAGTGCGTTTCCCCTCGCATTTTTTATGACAAAAAGTGACTCACTAGATACACCTCCTAATGATTTTGATATATCTGTCTCTCCTGTGGATTCTATCTTGACTGACAAACTATCCATGATTACAACCCAGCCTGTGTTGGTATCTAGTGCTACGTTGAACAAGGATGGTCTACAAATATTTTCAGTTACAACTCCTACATATTCCACAACTTTTAGCACAGAAGGAATCTCTATGAATGCAAAATCCATATCAATGGTTTATCCAGATAAACTAACTGCAGGATTGAAGAGTACTATATCGATTGAACTTCTTGATGGACAACAAATACCAACATTTGCAAACCATGACATTGATGTTAAATTTGTTTCAAGTAATCAATCTGTTATTCAATTTCCAGATAGTGTGAAAATCAATACTGGTTCGTATTTTACAACCTTTGATGTTGAAGCAAAAAGTGATGGCCAGTCTGAAATTGCAATGCTTGCTGATGAAATTCCATTGTCTAAATTCACAATAAATGCTGTGAGTGTCGTACCTGATGTAAATATTGCATCTGCTGATTTTGCAGAATCTAACGTGCCACTCTCTGCAGAAATTACTGCCTCATACAAACAACTTCCACTAAAAGGTCTAGCAGTAGACTGGAAAGTAGATGGGGCAAAAATCACAAACATGAATTCTGTAACTGATGATGAGGGCAAAGCAAAAATTACAATGGAAGCCAATACTCCTGGAAAAATCCATATTGATGCATCAGTGCTGGGTGGCGAATATCAAACCACACATGTTGTTAAAGATGTCACTGTGAATGCACCGCTTACAACAAGTGATCCACAACCTACACAAAATAATGTTTCATTATTTGGAATTAATCCTATATTTTTAATTATCCCTGTAATTGCAGGTGTAGGAATATTGATCTTTAAGAAAAAGGAAATGTTTGAAAGTATTTCCAAAAAAATAAACCTACAAGAAAGATTTGGTGATCTAAAAGAAAGAATGACAGAAAGAGGTCAGAATTAAAATTTGGAAGCCAATCTTATGGATGCCATATGCGTTAAAAATGCATTACCTACTTTTTCATTGCGTACTAACATAAACAATGAAAAAAACCCCTCAAAAAACGTGGCTGCATTTTGTAATGGAGTCTGGTGTATGACTTGAAACATGGTCAGAACCACAACAGTCACACATGCAATCAATACTATGGAATAGTATGGAACGTACCTCTTGGTTTCTGGGTTGTGCCATGCATAAAAGAGTCTCATAAAAAACCCATTGGATTTCTACAATATAAGACTGATCTACTCCTTTTGGAAACTAAAAGTGGTACATTTCCCATTTGAGTGAAATGTGATGTTTGACGGTCTCTCTGTTGTAAATATAGTCCGAATGATTGCAGCCTTTACCATGCTTGGATTGGCGTCTTTTCTTGATCTGAAAAAACGTGAAATTAATGACATGTTATGGATTGCTTTTTCAGGAGTGTCTATTCTTCTGGTGGTATTTAGCCCCGATATTTTGTTTTCTCTCAAAGTTGTAGGGATGTCTCTGATCATTGCTCCTGTTGCTCTTTTGTTGTGGAGACTTGGAATGTTTGGGGGTGCGGATGCTCTTTGTCTTGTCGTACTTGCAAGTCTAGCTCCGATGTTTACTATCACAACAGCTCAGCTCACTCCGTTTACTATCCTTACAAATGCTGCCATATTGTCAGTTGCCTCACTTTTTGTAAATTTGTCTAGAAATATTATTTCTATTACAAGAAAAGAAAACATCTTCAAAGACATTGATGAAACTAGGATGAAAAAAATACTTGCCATTTTTATTGGATATAAAGCAAAAAATCCAAAACATAGTTTCTCATTAGAGACTGTGATTGATGGGAAAAAACACCTTGATTTTTCCTTGAAACATGTTGAACATATGTCATTTTGTAATGAAAAAGAGACATGGGTTACTCCTGGAATGCCGTATATACTTTACATCGCTGCTGGATTTATAATCCAAGTTTTTTATGGAGATATAATTTTTAATTTGTTGAAATTGTTTTGAAGTTTATTTGAATTCTTGTTAATTCTGCATATCTTGTGATTTTTTTCCAAGAGCCAGTCTTGCATCAACTATTCCTAATAATGCCCGACTAATTCTATCTATATGTTCATTTATACTCTGTATATCGTTTTGCATTTTTTTTGAGTTTATAGCTTCTACTTCAAGTGCAATGTCTGAAACATAGCTCACAAATACCTCTGAGAATTTAGAATCTTTTTCACCAAATGCTAGTTTATGTTTCACAATATTTTTTATGCTTTTTGCTATAAAAACACCATCTGCCAAAAATGGAAATTAAATTACATCCAGACGTATGATGGAATGCGAAAATACTTTGTTTACACACAAAATTTATTCATTTTTGAAATGTTTTGAATTTGACCATACGTATGTGAATAACAACTTTAATGTATACACCATTGAAGACGAATCAGTCCACATGGCCAAAACATTCTGTGATACCTCATTTGTATTTTTCATAAACAATATGGATTCTTTCTCATCTATTATGATGAAGCACAAATCTTCTTTAATCTTCATAGGTGTTTTTTTGACCTTACTCATAAGGTTGCCTTCAAAAATATATGATGTCTTTTCAGATGATGATGAAATAATTTGTACCTCCGATTTGGAATTTTCTATGATTTCAAGATATCCAGCATGATAAAACTTCATGAAATCTTTTTCTGATGCTAATACCTGGATAGTTTCTTTTGATCCTGAAAGCATTTCTTTTATTTTTCCAGTCATTTGGTTTGTGCCTTGTAACATCTGAAACTTTCCGTCCTTGACTTCTTCATTGTTTGTCTTGAATCTTGGTAATGCATTCCACATGTCGATTAATTTTTTTTCCTGCGTTTCTAGATTCTTGACCCTCTCTTTTTCTGCATTTATCAGGGTGGTTATTGCCTTGTCCATGGGAAGAGACGTGAATCTTATTGGATGTTGAAAAGCAGCAGATATGATTCCCTTGTTCTGCAAATTGGTTAGTAAATGATATGTTTCTGTTCTTGGAATCTTTAATGCCTTGCTTACCTGAGTAGCTGTACTGGAGCCGTATTTTTCCAAGTACAAAAATACTTTGGACTGATTAGGCGTTAATCCGAATTTTGATAGTTCGTTTCTAATCTTATCAAATAGAACTTCATGACTAGATAGTGATATATCAGATTGCATGCTTGTAGGTAGTATCTTTGATGCATCTATTGTCATATTACAAGTCATATCTATAGATCGGTTTTAGCCTCCTGTGTGTATCGAAATATTACACCTTAATTTCTTCAGACAGTAATGCGGTATCGTATTTAGCTGATAAAAGTACATTATCATATGTGTCACTTAGTGTATTTTTCAATATGTGTTAGGTTATTTTATTTTCAGTATCAGTTCTGATTGTAATGATTAGTTGGACATGTTTTTCATTTTGAAAAATTGTAGATCGCTAACAGCAACTATGTTACATCATGATACATACGCTCTAATTTATCAGGCATGAATGCACGATATTTTAATGTCAGGCCTAGATACACTCATTGCAAAGTCTTTAGAATTGGTAGTTAGGGATAATTTGGGTCAGATCACATTTGAACGAATAGAAAAGAGACTGTTTGAAAAATATGTCATATCTTTCTCTCAGGCAGTTGAGGATTTTGAAAAACTAGATACTGTTCTTAGAGAGTTTTTTGGAGGTGATGCTGATGGAGTAGAAAAGAATCTTTTGGACAAGATTGTTGCAATGAGGGAACAAAAAAATCATGTAAAACAGTGGATGACCTTGGAAGACGCTAGATTGATGAGAATGATGCTAAAATCATTGGGAGATGAAGATAAAAAAAATATCATTAATACAGTTATGGGTGAATCAAAAACAATTTCAGATATCTTAGAAATAAGCAATATCCCGCAAACTTCGGGTTATAGAAAAATAAACTCACTAATTCGAGATGGGGTGTTGCTCCCACATGACCATGTGAACACCTCTGATGGAAAGAAGGTTACAAAGTATAAGGCGATATTTGAAAATGTTAGAATTTCGGTAGAAAAGAACAAAATCGTCATGAAAATATTGCCCACAAGAGAATCAATTGATAAGAGCAGAATTATGCAAATCATGTGTTCATAGATGTCATATTCTCTTTCAACAATGCATATGATGGAAGAAAGATGATAAAAACAAATGAAATAATATTTATCTCAAGTTAAGAATTTTACTGATTTTTTAATTTCTATAGCTTTTTCAAAAACAAAATCAATTCCTTTGTCTTGCTCATCAACTACATTGAAATGTCCTAGTTTTCTCTGTGGCTTGGCTTCATCTTTGTTGTACATCTTGAGGTAAACTCCGTTTGTTTGTTCAAGTGTAATTGGTTTGTATCTTCCAAAGAAATCCTTTGGTCCCAGTATGTTGCACATCACTGTGGCATGTTTTAGCTTTGTACTTCCCAGAGGCAATCCAAGTATTGCTCTTAGATGCTGTTCAAACTGCGATGTTTCACTTGATTGTAATGTGTGGTGTCCTGAATTGTGTACTCTTGGAGCAATTTCATTTATCAATACTTTTTCATCTTTTGTCACAAACATTTCTATTCCAAACACTCCTGCACCGTGTAATACATCCATGGTTTTTTTTGCAATCCTGTCTGCCTCTGATGCAATTTTGTTGTCTACACGTGCAGGTGCGATTGTGAATTCTAATATGTTTTCTCTATGGATGTTCTCAACTAGAGGATACGTTGCAATTTCACCATGGATATTTCGTGCAGCAATCACTGATACTTCCATTTTAAAATCTACAAATTTCTCAATCATTGTTTGTCTCCCAGCAAACTTGTTGTATGCTTCTTCTATCTGGGATGAATCATTTATCTTGAAATTCCCTCTGCCATCATAGGCGTCACGTCTTGCTTTTAGTAATACTGGATATTGGAAAATTACGGTTTTTTTCCTCAGATCATCAAGCGATTCTATGACATCAAAGTCTGCCACTGGTATGTTATTTTGTCTCAAGAATTTTTTTTGCAGATATTTGTCTTGTATTACTCTTAGTGTGCTGGGAGATGGATTTATTGCAACTTCTCCATGCAATGATTCTAACACCTCACTATCTCCTGATTCTATTTCATAAGTTATGACATCTGACTGAAGTGCTAGTTCAACTATAGCATTTTTGTCTTTAAAATCTGCTACAATTTGTTTTGCTCCTGATCTTGAGGCAGGACAATTCTCAGTTGGATCAAGAACCGTTACATCTGATATGTACTCTGGCATAGTTTTTGCTGCTTCTGTAAGCATCATTCCAAGTTGACCCCCACCAATTATTCCTAGACTCTTTGTCAACCACATGCCTTGAACATGGTTTTAAAAATAGTTAACTACTTGCATGCCGTCTAGATCTAAAATCTAAGTATTAGCATTCTGTATTTTCAAACTGTTCGCAGATCTTTTTGTAACTCTCATAAGTTTATTAGATGTACTGGCCAAGCTTAGATGTGAAAACAAAGATAGCAGTTGTAATGTCTGTTATATCTATAATCATGCTCTGTATTTACGGTCTTGACGTAATTGCAGCAAATGGTGGAAAGAACGGCTTTCTTCCAATGGATGTATCTGTAAGAGGTTCTGTCTTTGGGATAATCCCTTCTGCTTTACTAATTATCTCGTTTTTCATCACACGAAAAGAGCCTTCAAAGAAATTAGGGATATTGATAATAATTGGAGGTGCATTGATAATTGCCGGAACTGGAATTATACTTGCATTACAAGGTGCTCAATCTCAGGATGCAAGAGCGGTAAGAGAATTTGGAGCAGTTCTTGGAATTGGTGTCATAATTACTATATTGGGAATACTAAAAATTCGTAAATCCTAAATTTTGATATCTTTTGGAAATATTCAAAGAGACGGATTGAGATATTAAAAAACATGATAAAATGTGCTAAATGCGGTAATGATGTGAACAAAGTATATGATTGTGAACACACCAAAGATGAAGATTATTGCGTAGAGTGTTATACTGAATTACATTACTACATGACAGAGAAAAATTCTAATTCAGAACAACAATGACCTGTTCCAGTTTTCCAAATCTTTTAATTAAAATCTACTAATCGTAACTTTGTGCAAGCATTACTTCTTTCTGGAGGGTTTGGCAAACGACTCAAACCACTCACTGATTATCTTCCAAAACCAATGATTCCTATCTGTAATTATCCTATAATAGAGTGGCAGATACGATACTTCAAAAAATTTGGGATAAACGATATCATAGTATGTGTGGGTTATCGATCAGATCAAGTGATCAAATATCTTGATGGGAAAAATTTTGGTGTCACCATTACATATTCTGTAGAAAACAGGCCGCTAGGCACTGCCGGTGCTATAAAAAAGGCCGCCAAACACATTGACTCTGATAGCTTTTTTGTAGCAAATGGAGATGTTCTGACAAATCTTGATCTTGGCAAATTAAAAACACATGACAACTCCATCGCAGTAATACCTCTTAGAACATCGTTTGGAATAGTTCATCTTGATAATTCAAAAGTCGAAAGATTTGAAGAAAAACCTGAGATGTCTAACTATTGGATGAATGCTGGAATATATAATTTGAATAAAGATGTACTCAAACATGTACCTTCTGTAGGAAATCTTGAAAGTACGACATTTCCGATTCTTGCCAAAAAAGAGAAATTGAACGCAATACAATATGGTAATGTGTTTTGGAAATCAATTGATTCTTACAAAGATATGGAAGAGTGTGAATCTCTCATAAAATCTACACAATATGAAAAATTTATTGCTTCAAAGTGATATGTATGAGACTTGGATTTAGTCTAGGCTCACTTTTGTCCATTGAAGAAATATCTCACTGTGCTAAAATATTGAATAATCACACGGTTGATTCCATATGGGTTCCTGAAACTTGGGGAATGGATTGCTGTTCTGTTTTATCGAATGTCTCAAATATTGCAAAAAAACCAAAATTAGGCTCTTCTATCATTAACATTTACTCTCGAAGTCCTGCATTGATTGCCATGTCTGCTGTAACACTTGATACTGTATCAAATGGAAGGTTCATACTTGGACTTGGTACTAGTAGCAAACCGATTGTTCAAGAATGGCATGGTTTAAAATTTGATAATCCGGTTCAACGCATGAAAGAATATGTCGATATTATTCGCCTTGCGGTATCTGGGAATAGAGTGTCATATGATGGTCAAATATTTCACTTGAAAAACTTTAGTTTGTTAATAAAATCTCCTAGAACAACAATTCCAATCTATCTTGCAGCTATAAATAAAAAAATGGTAGACCTGACTTGGGATATTGCAGATGGTGTGATTTTTTATTTACGACCACTTCACGAATTGAAAACAACAATATCTCAAATGCAATCAAGACGTAAAATTGATGTTACTTGCCAAGTTATAACATGTGTATCTGATGATGCTGAAAAAGCAATACTACGTGCCAAACAAACAATTTCATTCTATGTCTCTGTAGGGAAGATATATCGAGAATTTTTGGAATCCAATGGATTTCATAATGAAACTAAATCTATATTTGAAGAATATGAAAAAAATGGTCTAAAAGATACTCATTATTCTGTAACTGATGATATGGTAAATTCGTTGTCTGCTTGTGGAACTCCTGACGATGTAAGAAAACAGATATCAAAATTTGTGGACGCAGGAGTAAATCTGCCTATCTTACAATTTAACCCTGTGGGCAACGTGCAGGATTCGTTTGAATTACTTGTAAAAACACTTCGTAGTGAGATGATATGAGAAAAGTAGCAATAGTTGCAACAGGTATTACAAAATTTGACAAGAGTGAAAGACCACTTGATATGATTATGCTCTCAGCAGTCAAGAAAATGTTTGAGAGTGGGAAAAATCTTGAACAACATGACATTGATGCAGTTCTTGCCTCTACAAATGCGAACAGGAATTATATTGCAAACATAATATCTGAATTGTCAGGAATTAAACCAAAAATATCTCATTCTGTTGAGAGTTTATGTAATTCTGGAACAAATTCTCTAGTGTCAGCATATGCATATGTTTCATCAGGGCTTGCAGATGTTGTTCTTGTAGTGGGCGCTGACAAGGCAAATAATCCTGGTCTTGTTCTAAATTGGGACATGTCAAGAGGAGAATACACTCATCCAATATTCTGGTCATCCATGTTTACAAGTGCGCACATGAGAAAATATGGAACAAGTTTGGAAGATCTTGCATACGTGTCAGTAAAAAACCATGACAATGCGCTTTCTAACCCTGATGCCTTTTTTGATAAATCATTTTCCTTTGATGATGTAATGAAATCCAAAAATCTTACAGAGAATGTCCGATTGCTTGACTGTTCAATGCCATGTGATGGTGCTGCTGCAATACTTGTATGTTCTGAAGAAAAGGCAAGAAAAATCACTGACACACCAGTATGGATTTCTGGAATTGGACAACAGACAACCTCTGCAAGCTTTACAAAAAATAATGATCTTTCTTCAATGGAATCTACAAGACATGCAGTAACTCAGGCATACAACATGTCTGGAAAAACTGCTGATGATGTTGATGTAGTTGAGCTTCATGATGCATTTAGTATATGTGAAATCATTGGATTAGAAGAAATGGGATTTTGTAAAAAAGGAGAGGGTTCAAAACTTGTTCGTTCTCTATATGATACATGTGATAAAAAAATAAACCCAAGGGGAGGCTTACTTGGAGCTGGACATCCTCTTGGTGCTACAGGAATAGCACAAGTTGTTGAAGTGTGTCGCCAGCTAGGAGGAAGTGCAGGTAAAAGACAAGTACCTGCTGCAAAGACTGGTCTTGTTCACAATATGTCGGCAGGTGCAACATCATCTACAGTTTTGGTGTTAGAATCATGACTAGATTTGAAGATGAATTGTCTCGCAATAACTTTGTGTGCAGCAAATGCATGAAATGCATTCATTGGGTATGGCCTCCGAGTGAATTTTGTAATAAATGTCTAGGCAATGTTGAATGGTTACATGTCCCAAGTAATGCAACTCTTGTAGAGTTTTCAAGAAAAGGCGATGCTTACTTTTGTATTGCAGAATTTGAAAATAGCATAAGGGTTATTGGAACAATATCTGAGCCTATATCTGATCTGATTCCAGGTCAAATGTTGATCTTGGAATACTGTACTTATGACAAAACGCCAAAATTTGTTTTCAAGATTTCATGAGATACTCTCATGGAAAATCAAGGTTTGATTTCTCTAGTTCCAGTATGGGAATGTAAAGTGACATTCCATCTGTACCAATTTTATCTACAAAGGTGTAATCTCCTGTCAGTCTCTTTAATTCTATGAATTTTTTTGATGGGGGCCCATTGCTGATTAAGTAATGTATGACATTGCCACCCATTGTACCAGTTTGTATGAATATTATGTTTTGATTGTTGTGTTTGAGGTGGTAAATCAAGGGTACTGCGCCCAATACTGACTGTGATGAATACAAAATGACTTTAAGAAGATCTGAATATTCTCTGTATTTGAGATATGTGGTCTGACTGTCAATTGATGACATGCTCTGTCTGTTTGTATCATGACATATTAATGCTGAGGATGAAAACTCACTTTTGTAATTCTTTGATGTACAAAAGTAGGCACCAAGGTGTTAGTATAATTACCACCTAGTCTATATCTCTAAATTTCTGTTAATCAAATAAGACAAAATGGTACTTGCAGAATATCCAGAACTTGACAAGAAAGTACCAGTGCGTAACAAAAACCGCAAAACAGTCAATCAGCGCATTGCAAGAACTCGAAGGCAACGTGGGTACCATTGGGAAGATACTCTTGTGAAGAGATTTAATGCAGTTGAAGGTTGGAAGGCATTTCGATTGGGATCACCTAGTGTAGGGTTGCCAGACATACTAGCTGTTAGCACGAAAGAAAATGTCATCTACACAATAGAGGCAAAATCCGGCACAAACACCACCTTGAGAGTTCCATTTGATCAGATACAACGATGCCTGAAATGGATACATACCTTTGAACTATATCAGACAAGAAAAATGGTGGTAGCATTCAAGTTTTCATCAAAGAAAAGAATAGGAACTGGAAAATATGAACACCGAGAACTAAGGGAATACTTTAAGATCTGGGATGAAAAATATCCTGTCACTGATTTTATCTGTACTTATGATGGAGATACATATGCCATGACTGAAGGGAAAAGGCTGCCGTTAAATTTAGAATCATGTGTAATGCCTTTTATTAAATGAAAAAAGACAGGACCGAATACTTCTTTAATGTGATGCATTAAATACCAAATAATGAGTTTTGAGGACTTTGTTGATGAACGTATCTTGGTGAGCAGGGATGCTCTTGGTACAAAGGAGATAAAACTAAAGTTACTTGAAGTTGAAGATGATACTTCGGATCATATATGGAGATTTGGGGTGCGAGTTAAAGTAAAAAAAATCTTGATTACAATAAAACACATCAATACTCAACAGATTGAAGAGGGCGAATGTGACCTCGGGGAAATTGAAAAAGAGATGAAAGAAAAAAGGCATTATAGCTCTACAAATAGATGGCTTCCGACAACTGATATCAAAAATGGCTATATTGTAAACTCTAGGCATGCTTCATTGCTTGCAGATGCTGTAGCCCTTGATTATATTACAATCTAAAGTATACTCAAGATTGGATCCAAACTAACAGATTTCAATGAATGCTCTTTCTCTGACTTGATTTTTCCATTGTATAATATCATGTTGATTCTCTGAAAATTTTTTTCGTATTTTAAGACTAGCCTTTTCATGATTGGTTCCGAGTCTAATTTTAAATCTAATTTTATGTTCTTTAGGAATCTCTCAAGATGTCTGACATGATTTTTTCCAGGGGATGGAATGCATAATGGTATTGTTTGTATGGAACTATTTGGTTGTTTTATTACTAGAATTTTATTTTTTGATTTTACTGTGATACCGATGCATTTTAACACAAATCTTTTTTGTGCAAGGTTACTGAAAAATTCAAAAGTTTCTTTGTCTACTAGTATTTCTTCTCGTTGAGGTTCTATTGCAGGACCTATCTGAAAATATCTATTTCTATGGTATATCAATGGACTCTGGGATTCATCATGTTGCATGCGTACTACTTTTCCTACCAGCATAACATGATCCCCTATTTTTTCTTTTTTGACAAGAATGCATTCTGCGTTTATTGTACATCCTGATATTGATGGGGCATTGATCTTTTTTGATTTTATAATATTGAAGAGATTTTTGATTTGCATCTTGTCTATCTCAGATCCCGAATATCCTCCTGCTACACTTACTTGAGATGTCTGTTTTTCTGATGCCACATTTACTCCAAATTCTTTGGTTTTTTCTATATTCTTGAGAGTCTGTGATCCTTTGTGAATGAATGCCGCAATCAAAATTGGATTGTATGAAATCTGCATGACCCATTCTGCTGCCATGACATTTGATCCATGTGGGCCTTGTGATGTGATCATGGATATTCCCGTAGTAAAATATCGTTCTGCTTTACCTGGAAGTTTTCTTGTCATCATTACTCCTTGATTGCCCTACTACATGTTCTTTTTTACAGAAAACTTTATGAAAGCATGATGGCGAATGCATGCATGATAAGCCAGGAAATTACCATAAATGGTAAGAAATACCGTTTAACATTGACCGATCAGGTACTTTCCGATGTCAGGAGATTAAAGGCATTATACAATGCTGCATACGAAGATCCTGAAAGCTTTGATGAGGTAAGCTCTGCCATATCTAATACTATAACACAAATTGCCACAGCTGTGGAACCTGCTGTTTCTGACAGTGATCTTGATGGTCTAATACAGGCAGTCATGAAGGCAGTAGATGAAAAGAGCAAAGAAACTGAAGAGGCAAAAGCCAAACATCTAGAAGACAAGGCAAAAGCTGCGAAAAAACCAACCGAGAAACCTAAAAAATCAAAAAAATAATCTTGCATCAAAACCAACATATTGGTTAAATGGGATGTATTCTCAGAAGAAATTATGCAATCACACTGTGAATGTGGCATTTGTGGCCATGTATCTGAAGAAGAATGCGTATCAAAAGAATGCAAGTGTTGTATTAATTTTCATATGCGTTCCGGACCAAAAAAATAGTCTACTTTAGGTGTGGTAAATTTTTACTCTAGTTTCTGAACGGAAGTTTCTAACTCTAGATTTAAATACAAACCCACTAAATTTTGCATAATGCAGTCTCAGGCATATCTAAAATGTATAGACCCAACATGTGGTTTGGAGTATCCTGTAACTGATACTAGAATTGAATGTGAAAAGGGTCATTTGTTAGATGTCAAGTATGCTTCAGCTCCTCCAGTATCTCTAAAAGAAGTCTTTTACAAAAGACGTAATCACTCCAACAATATCTTCAATGAAAGTGGAGTGTGGCGTTTTAGAGAACTGTTGAATTTCTGTCAGATAGATACTGAAAATATTGATCAATGTTCCAAATATCTTGTTTCATTAGATGGTGCAGAAGGAAGATTGTCAAAACCATATCACATGTCCCGTGTATCGAAATATGTAGGACTACAAAATCTGTGGCTGCAACCTGAAGGGTATAATCCAAGCGGTTCTTTCAAAGATAACGGCATGACAACAGCTGTGACTCATGCAAAACTTGTCAAGATTAAAAAAATAATATGCGCATCAACAGGTAACACTTCTGCTTCTGCTGCAATGTATGCTGCAAATGAAAATATGGATTGTGATGTATACATACCTGCAGGAGAAGTGGCTCCTGGAAAATTAAGCCAGGCATTTCAGTTTGGTGCTCAAGTAGTAGAGATTAAAGGAAATTTTGATGATGCCTTGTCTGCTTCATTAAAACAAGCAGGACAGATAGGAGGATACACTGTAAACTCTGTAAACCCGTTTAGAATTGAAGGACAAAAAACAATTGTATTTAGAGTACTCGAATATCTTGATTGGAATCCTCCTGACTGGATTGTATATCCTGGAGGCGCACTTGGTAATACTTCAAGTTGCGGTAAGGCATTGATGGAGCTATATGAATGGGGATGGATTAAAAAAATTCCAAGACTTGCAATTGTAAATTCTGAGGGTGCAAACACTTTGTACAATCTGTATAATGGAAAATTTGAAAATACAGAGTTACGCTGGAATAAAGGAAAACCCGATACTGGTCTTGTGTCACGATACTATGATCACATGGATAAGAACAACCTACGACCGAAGACAAAGGCTACTGCAATCCAAATTGCAAAACCTGCAAACATACTCAAAGGATTACGAGCACTTGATTTCACAAATGGAATTGTAACCCAAGTATCTGATTCTGAGATGCTTGATGGCATGGCACTTGTTGGCCTAAATGGATTTGATTGTGAAATGGCATCAGGTGCAGTACCTGCAGGAGTAAAAAAACTAATTGAGCAAGGAATCATCAAAAAAGATGAATCCGTTGTAGGAATACTTACAGGACGACAAAAAGATTCTAGCATACCTGTGGATTACCATAAAAATCCGCAAAACCAGTTTGCGATACCGCCACGCTCTTAATCTGAACTTGGAAGTTTTTCTATCTTGATTTTAGTTGCTTGATTGTTTGCAGTATCTTCGACTGTCATTTTTATTGATTCCATTACCACTCTGTCTCCCTTTCTTGGTATGTCCTTTAGTTTGTCATGAAAAAGACCATTTAGTGTAGAGTAGTCGTCTCCTTGTGGAATATCTGACTTGAGAACTTCGTTTACTGTGTCTATCTCAACATCGCCACTTGCAAGCATGGTGTTCTTGTCTAGCATCTTAAAGTTGAGCTCCTCCATGTCAGTTTCATCCATTATTTCACCAACAATTTCTTCTAACAGATCTTCCAAAGTGACACATCCTTCAACTCCTCCAAATTCATCAACAACAATTGCCATGTGGGTTTGTCTACCTTGCATTTCTTTGAGCAGCTTACTGATTCTTTGTTCCTGAGAAACAAAGATTGGTTTTCTCCCAAGAGATTCTAGAGTGATTATCTTTTCATCCCTTTCTAAATTTTTGAGCAAGTCTCTTACATTTAGTATTCCAACAATTTGATCTGGTGTGTCCTTGTATAGCGGAATTCTAGAATATCCGCTTTTGCTTATCAGTGGCATTGCGTCAAAAAGAATCATCTTTGCAGGAAGCATGAACATCTTTGTTCTCGGAGTCATTACTGCTCTTATTACAATATCATCAAACTTTAGTGCCCCATGAACAAGTTCACGCTCGTGTTTTTTTAATGCCTTGTCTTCAAGACCTTGTTCTATTACATTATAGATTTCTTGTTCTGTTACTGGGGGAGGATGGTATGGACTTTTTAGCATCCACAGTATTGCATGTGTTATTTTTTCAAACACTATGACAAATGGGTAGAATATGTAGCTAAAAGTTAGTGTTACACCGCTTATCCAAAGTGATACTTTGACGGGATTGGCATTACAATATGATTTTGGGGCATTCTCGCCAAAGACCAAAAGTATGAAGGTCATGATGCCTATAGATATTGCAAGTCCGTTGTTACCAAGTAGGCCAAGCGCAATTTCAGTAGCAAGTGCAGAAGAGCCTACGTTTGCTAGTGCTGTTCCAAGATTTATTGTTGCAAGCATTCTGTTTGGATTTGATTTTAGCTTTGCAAGGGATGCCGAGCCTCTTACCTTGTCTTTTACCAACTGGTTGACCTTTGCCTTGTTTGTTCCAATAAGAGCTACTTCTGCCCCACTAAAAAGGGCAGACAGTGAAACCAAAAGTGCCAGCAGAATTATCTTGAAGATCATCACTACATCCATGATTTCAACTACCTCTGGATTTGCAGATGTGTGTTTTTCTCAAGTTATATGCTCTGGCCTGTAAACAGTCTAATTGAATTTCAAACAAATTGTTATGTATGGTATTTTCATCTTGTCTCTTTTATAAGTTCACTTGGAGGATTTTTTGATAAGAATTGGCTTAGGCGGGCATTATTTCTTTGCAAAGTGCTCCTGCAATAGTTTCTTTTTCTCTTCCATGTGGAACAATTCTTCGGTATGTTTGAAGGCGTCTTCTCTTTTTCTGTTAAACAGCATTGCTTGCATCAACAGGTGATTTTCTGGTACCACAATTCCTGTTTGGTCGTCTGAATATGTCATCTTTACAATGTCGTCTTGGACTTCGGTCATGTCTGCATGAATGTGAATCATGTTTGTGTCCTTGAAATTGAATTTAATTGATTCTGCATAATCTCGAATATCTTTTGTACCTTTGACATTGTACAGTGTTGCAACACCGTATTCGTTTTTGTACAAATCAATTATCTCTTGAGAACTTGGTGCGGGACCATCAAAGCGTATGTCCATCAAGTGTACGTGCATCTGTCTTGTAGGCACCTTGAATGCCCTGATGAATAATGGAGTGTCTGCACCCATGTAGCTTTTGACATCTTCATTGTGATGTGGCCTTCTGGTCCATTCTATGGAGTCTTTTACTTGTGCCTTTGAATCCTCAAGGTCTGCCCATCTTCTTAGCAATGTAGCATCAAATCGCTTTAGTCTCTTTCCGTATTTCTCCTTGAGAGGCTGGAGTATTCTTCCCATACCTGTCACATTGCAACTTCCTTGCATGACGTATTTTGCACCAAAGGCCTTTTCATAGTTCACACGAGAATTGAATATCAAACTTGCAACTGATTCATCACCGCCAATCTTTTCACCGCCTTGGAATATTGCACTTACATTTTTTGGTTCATAGTATGATTTTTTATTTTGATATCCTACTCCTCCTGGTGCTGCATCTATCACAAGATCACATTTGGAAAGAGCATCTTCTATTGTACCAGATATCTTGTAATTTTTAAAAGCATCAACCTTTGCTTTTGGGACATAGACATGAAAACCTCGTGATATTGCGTCACTAACTTTCTCATCGGGGGAGTATTTGCCTACACCTAAAACTTCGATATCTCTGTCATCTGCAATAAATTGAGTTATTCTGCTACCGATTGAACCATAACCGTTAACGAAAACCTTCTTCATAATTTTTCTGACTGTAAATCCTATTTATTTGGATTGCCATCAAAACAAGGACTAAATAATCTTGTACGACAAGATTGATCCTTGAAGATTCACCTGCCCTCTGTAGGTATAGGAGTGGGCGCCGTAATTGGCATTGCGTTTGTAGTTCTGCTCTTAGGGCACGCATTTGAGAAACCCTCAACACAGATTCCTGGAACTTCATTTACTGTGACACCTGCACAAGGCAACATGACACAGGCTTCAGTTAATTTTCTTGTAGATAACACATCTCCAATACTTGGCTCAAAAGATGCACCTATAACCATGATAGAGTTTGGAGACTACCAGTGTTTTTACTGTAACAAATTCTATCATACCATTGAACCTGATATAGTGAAAAATTACATCAACACAGGCAAGGTACGCATGGTCTTCAAAGACTTTGTAATTATTGGACAAGATTCTGTAAATGCGGCACATGCGGCACACTGTGCTCAGGAGCAGGGCAAGTTTTGGGAGTATCATGATGCTTTGTATGATAACTGGGCAGGTGAGAACACTGGCTGGGCGTCATCTAATAACTTGACATCATTTGCAACAAAGGTGGGTCTTAATGGCACACAATTCTCAAATTGTATGTCTCAATCTAGATATCTGCCTATGATACAGGGAAGCATGTCTGATGCAAAGGGCCTTGGCCTTACAGGAACACCTGACTTTTTCATAGTAGCTCCGGATCATTCCATTACTAAAATAGTTGGAGCACAACCATACGAGGTTTTTGATAATCTATTCAAATCTAAGCTAAATTCATGAAAGATTTTACACATATTTTCATAATAGAATAAAAATTATCAATCTTTGAGATCAATATCAATTCTCATAATCCTTATATCTGTAATTGGAAGCTGAAAAGCTATTGGCCGCAGGTATTGACGATATTGCAATCTACATCCCAAAACTGTTTGTAGATGCAAGAGATTTTGCTCAAGCCAGGGGAATGGACCCTGACAAGCTACAGCGAGGGCTAGGTGTATCAAAGATGGCAATAGTGGATACTAATCAAGACCCAGCGTGTATGGCAGCAAATGCATGCCTTAGGATAATGGAACGCAACAAACTTTCTCCAAAAGATGTAGGAAGACTCTATGTTGCAACTGAATCATCACTTGATGAATCAAAGGCCATGAATTCCTATGTGATTGGAATGCTCGAGCAGGTCTATGGTGCAGATTCTTTTGGTCACTGTGGTGGAATTGAATGCAAATTTGCATGTGTGAGCGGTTCTTACGCATTATATGATAACACTAATTGGATTAGGGCAGGTGAAGCAGAAGGCAAGTATGCAATTGTCGTAGTCTCTGACATTGCAAAATACGACCTAGGTTCTAGTGGTGAATACACCCAAGGGGCAGGTGCAGTTGCAATGCTTCTAAATGATACTCCTAGATTAATGACATTTGATCCTAAAGTAACTTCTACTTCAATCAAGAATGAATATGATTTCTACCGACCATTTGGAAAAGAGACACCGATAGTAAATGGCCAGTACTCTAACTTGCTTTACATGATTCAGGTCAAAAAGGCACTGATGGCATACAAGGAAAAAGCAATCTCAACTGGAATCATCAAACTAAGGGAAGGTGAGACAATTTTGGATTATATTGATTTTATCAACATGCATCTTCCATACAGCAACATGGGCAAAAAGGCATTGACATATCTTTTACGACATGAATGGCGAAGTCTTCCAAGATGGAAAGGAATTGTAGACAAGATGGGAATGCAAGAACCGATTCCTAAAGACCCGCGAGGTACAATTGAATCAATACTTGCAGACGAGGAATTTATGCAAAAAGATCACGAGTTTACAAAACGATTCACAATGACTGAAGAATTCCAGGAAGCATATGATTCCAAACTTGCAAGCTCACTTATTGCATCAAGCATGGTCGGCAACCTTTACACTGCATCACTTTACATGGGCTTTAGAAGCTGCCTTGAATTTGAGTTCCAGAAAGGCACAGACCTTGAAGCAAAAAGGTTTGGATTTGGCTCATATGGGAGTGGAAGCAGCGCCATGGTCTTTAGTGGTGTAATCATGCCTACATACAAGGAAATTGTAAAGAACATGAACCTTGAAGCAGAGATTGGTAACAGACGTAAAGTCTCACTTGAAGAATATGAGCAGATACATGAAAGCAAGCTAAGCCCGACACAGAACATCCTTGAGGGCAAGAAAGAATTCGTACTCATAGGTGTTGGAAGTAGCCCCGAATTGAGGGGCCAGCGTAAATACATCTTTAAAGAATAAGCATAATCGATCTAGTCGATCAAAGTAAATCAACAAAAAGGATATAAAATCAAAAAGACTTTTCAAATTCATGAAAGACCGTTCAATGCCAGTCTGTTTTACAGCTGAGCAGTATGCAATTATTGAAACAATTGCAAAACAAAAAGGCATGCTAAACGCAGGCCAGCTTCTCGAAGAAGCACTAGAACAATAAAAGAGAACACTGTTCTCAAATCCTTTTCCTTTATGATAACTATTTAACGGATCTACCATATCTGGATATCATATCATGAAACTCTTTGGAAATAAGACTGTGATATGCAAAATGTGTAACAAAGAGACTAGTCACAAGAACAAGCCAAAAAGTGAGTGGAATGTGGAAGGACCACTTTGTGGAGATTGTTATGTGATTCAGATGAAAAAGTTTTATGAACAGAGTCTGAGGCAAAAATGTGTCACATGTGGCATTGAAAAAGATGTTCCTGACTTGTGGGAGCCAAGATACCAATGGGACATGACTGGATTATTGTGCAAATCTTGTTTTGATAAAAAAGATATTGAATACAAAAACAGGAGAGAAAATTGCAGTGTTTGTGGAAAAAAACTTGGTATGATACGATACAATCCGAAGACGAAATGGGTTCTTGATGGACAATTGTGTAGAGAATGTTGGGATTCACACAAGGCAAAGTTGGGATAGATTGAATATATTCAAGAAATTCAAGTGCGATGTATGCGGTGCAAAATTTAGACAGCAAGAATATCTAATGCAACATCAGCAACTATACCATAGTGAAAAAGCATATGACTGTAAAATGTGCAATCAAAATTTCCAGAGCATGGAAGCAATGAGAACGCATATGCAAAGATTCCACACTTATCGTGGAAAAAGAGACGTCTAGAATGCTTTGATTGTCTTTACTACTGGTGGTCTTACCTTGGTAAATACTCTAAAACCACAGATGCATTTTATTTCAGGCAATCTTGTTAATTCTGATTGTGAGACTTGTGTACCGCAACGCATGCATGAATAAAATACGCTAAAGCTTGTTGGTTTTTCATCAGCTGGAATTTCTTGTGTTGGTTCTGACATGTTCTTTTTTTCCTTATTTGAGAGTCAACTCAATGTAAACGTCATTTGGAATTTTGATTCTCATGAGTTGTCTTATTGCTCTATCGTCTGCGCCAAGATCAATTACTCTTCGGTGGATTCTCATCTCCCATTTTTCATAAGTATTTGTACCTTGACCGCATGGAGACTTTCTTGTAACTACGTTAAGTGTTTTTACTGGTAAGGGTGTTGGACCTTTTACTTTGACTCCTGTCTTTTCTCCGATTCCTTTAATTTCAGTACAGACCCCGTCAAGTCTTTGAAGACTTGTACTTGTTAATTTGATTCGGGCTGTCTGGGTCATTCAGGTCCCTATTTTGTGTATTTCTCAGTAATCTCTTTTACGATACCAGCTGCAATTGTTGCACCCATATCTCTGAGTGCAAATCTTCCCATTTCTGGAAAGTCTTGGAAGGTCTCGATTGGCAATGGTCTTACTGGCTTGATTCTTACAATTGCAGAATCACCTGCCTTTAAGAACTTTGGATCTTTTTCCTCGATTGCACCTGATTGTGGATTTATCTTTGCTTCAAATGCTACTATGGTGGCAGCGACTTGAGCTGTGTGTGCATGCATGACTGGTGTGTATCCAGGTGCGATTGCTGTTGGATGGTGAATAACTATGATTTGTGCACGGAATTCTTTTGCTACGTTTGGTGGTGAGTCGGGTGTTCCGATTACATCTCCTCTCTTGATGTCTTTCTTCTCTATGCCTCTGAGGTTGAATCCTATGTTGTCGCCTGGTTCTGCAGATGGCATCTCAGTGTGGTGAGTCTCGATTGACTTGATTTCACCAGTTGCACCTGATGGCATAACAACTATCTTTTGACCTGGTTTGGCAACTCCTGTTTCGACACGTCCTACTGGGACTGTACCGACACCGGTGATTGTGTAAACATCTTGAATTGGAATTCTAAGTGGCTTACCTGTTGGCTTGTCTGGTAGTTTAAAGTCGTCAAATGCTTCAAACAGTGTCTTTCCTGTCCACCATTTCATGTTCTCTGACTTCTTTACCAAGTTGTCACCCTTCCAGCCTGATACTGGAATGATTGCAACATTTTCAAGCTTGTAACCTACTGATTTTAATAATTTCTCAGCCTTTTCTTTTGCAACTTTGTATGCTGCTTCAGAATAGTTGCTGTCATCCATTTTGTTGATTGCAACTACTAATTGGCCTACACCCAATGTTCTGAGCAAGAAAGCGTGTTCTCTCGCTTGTCCACCTGGTGCGGTTGCTGTATCTGTTTCACCTTCTTTTGCAGACAAGACCAAGACTGCACAGTCTGCTTCAGAAGCTCCTGTGATCATGTTCTTGATAAAGTCTCTGTGACCTGGTGCATCAATTAATGTGAAGAAGTACTTTGGAGATTCAAACTTTTGAAATGCTAAGTCAATTGTGATACCTCTTTCTCTTTCGTCTTTGATATTGTCCATAACCCATGCATATTTGAAAGTATCACCTTTTCCGGTCTTCTCGGATTCGGCTGCATGTGCTGCGATTGTTCTTTCATCTACAAGTCCCAAGTCCATTAAAAAGTGACCCATGGTTGTAGATTTTCCATTATCGATATGTCCTACGACAATCATATTCAAGTGAGGTTTTCTTGCTGCTGCGCTACTCATGAAGGATGTTACTTGAGAAGGGCTTTATTAGCATTTTCATTTTTTGATTTTTTTTCGACCAAAAATTGAATTATTTTCTGACTCGATCATCTAGATCAATTTTTTTCACATGGTATAAATCGAACTATTTCATCACAAGGGTTAATGAAAATTACAGTAACAGTGATCAAAGCTGATGTAGGTGGAATCGGCGGACACACAAGACCAAGTGATGGTCTACTAAATGCTGTTAGAAATCTTGTGAAGCCCCAAGTAAGAAAAGATGGTAAAGGACTCTTGATTGACTCCTATATCGGATATTGTGGAGATGATATTCACATTGTCATGACTCATACCAAAGGTATCAACAATTCTCAAATTCATGGATTAGCATGGCGCGCATTTGAAGCTGCAACACGTGTTGCAAAGAATGAAGGTCTTTATGGTGCAGGACAAGACTTGCTTAAAGATTCATTTTCTGGAAACGTAAAAGGTATGGGACCTGGCGTTGCAGAGATGACTTTTGACGAAAGACCAAATGAAGCATTTACAATTTATGCTGCAGACAAAACAGAGCCTGGTGCATTTAACTATCCTTTCTACAGAATGTTTGTAGATACCTTGTCAAACACCGGATTGATTGTAAACCAAAACTTGGCAAAAGGTGTTAGAATAACAGTAATGGATGTCGAAAAAGGCAAAGTCGCCACACTGAACATGTGGGAAGACAAACCGACATTGGAAGCAGCATTGATGTATCCTGGAAGATATGTCATATCGACAGTAACAACCAAGGACAACCAGCCAATCTTGGCTGCATCAACTGACAGGTTACACAATATTGCTGGAACCTATGTTGGAAAAGATGATCCTATATGCATAGTAAGAACTCAAAAGGACTTTCCTGCAACAGAAGAAGCAGGAAGTGCATTTAACAATCCACATCTTGTGGCAGGAAACACAAGAGGAAGTCACCACATGCCACTAATGCCTGTGAAGATAAACTCTCCTGCAAGCATCAACTATGCAATTCCAATTGTATCGGCACTTGTATTTTCAATGCATGATGGAATACTGACAGGTCCTGTTGACGGATTTGCATCTGCAGACTGGGACTATATCAGAAACATTGCAATGAAAAGAGCAATTGCAATTAGAAGCCAAGGCTTTGTGCATCCTGCAACACTGGTTCCAGATGAGCTAGAATATGCTGTTGGATATCGTGCAAGAATGAGTGTGCTTTGGAGCAAGATGAGACCGATTCCGGGATCAAAACCCAATGCACCAAAACAGGGTCAACGACCAGGACAAAAGCCACAAGGTAACAGACCTCAACAGGGTCAAAGACCAGGTCAGAGACCGGGACAACGTCCACAACAAGGTAACAGACCTCAACAAGGTCAAAAGCCACAGGGTCAGAGACCTCCTCAACAAAGACCACAGCAGGGTCAGCGACCTCAACAAGGTCAACGACCAGGACAAAAGCCACAAGGTAACAGACCTCAACAGGGTCAAAGACCAGGTCAGAGACCACAAGGCAATAGACCACAGGGAAATAAACCACAACAAGGTCAGAGACCGGGACAACGTCCACAACAAGGTAACAGACCTCAACAAGGTCAAAAGCCACAGGGTCAGAGACCTCCTCAACAACAAAAGCCTCAACAGCAACAAAAACCACAACAACCAAAACCACAGACAGCTCCTACAAAATCAGAGTCAAAGGAAGTCAAGGTAAAAAAACCGCGTGCACCACGAAAGAAAAAAACTGATGTAGTGGTAAAACCTGCAGATACTACAACAACTCAGCCAAGCACGACAACCACGACCCCGAAAACAGAAACTAGTACATAAAACTACTAGTTTTTCTTTCTTCGTTTTTTAAAATATAATTTTTATTAGCTTTATTTTTTATTTTGTTGATTGGCAAAAAAAATCCAAATTCTAATTGTAGGACACAATGAGAATGGTTACACCCATGAGGTTGGTAAGATTGCATATGAGACAGGTGCCGAAGTTGCCAAGTCTGGTGCTGTTTTGATAACTGGGGGACTCAAAGGAGTTATGGAGGCAGCATCACAGGGGGCAAAAGATGCAGGCGGAATAACCGTTGGGATAATACCGCAAAATGAAGCCTCTTTTGCAAATCCATATTGTGATATTGTAATTCCAAGTGGAGTTGGTCTCGCAAGGGATTTTCTAAATGCATTGGCAGGTGATGGTGTAATTGTAATTGGCGGAGGATCCGGAACTTTATCTGAGACATGTGCTGCATACATGTACAAAAAACCCATTGTTGCAATAAAAAATACTGGAGGAATTGCCGACAAGTTTGCAGACCAATACATTGATCATAGAAAAAATGTTTTGATAATTGGCGTGTCTACTCCAAAGGAAGCAGTACAAACAATACTTGAAAAAATTAAATCAAACACTACATGAGTGAGACCAAGTACGGGTCTGGCTCATAGAATTTGTTATTCTTTGCCAATTTCTCAAGCTCCGCTACAATGTTTTTCATACCGAATTGTTTTGCAGTTTCAAACAATGGTTTTTTGAGTCCCATTCCAAGTAAGAGTGCCTTTTCTATTTCTTGAGGGTCACTTGCTTGGTTTGTGATAAGCCAAGCTGCATTGTTTAGAATATTCCCCAGTAATTGGATTGGGTTGAATTTCTTGGCAATTTCTTCGCTGAGGTTGATTCTCTCATATTGTTCACCTGAATACTTGTAAAACCCTTCTCCACTTTTCTGCCCTAGTTTCTTTTCATCGTATAGTTTCTCAATTAATGGGTGTGGGTTGATTACTTTTTTGTCTCGTGAATGCATCTCAACTGTAGCCTTGTGAATTACATCCATGCCAGTAAAGTCTGCAAGTTCAAAAATTCCCATTGGGAAATGAAGTATAAATTTGACTGCCGAGTCAATCTCTTCTTTTGTAGCTCCTGTGCGGTCCATTGCATATGCTG
This sequence comes from Candidatus Nitrosotalea sinensis, assembly GCF_900143675.1. Taxonomy (NCBI): domain Archaea; kingdom Thermoproteati; phylum Nitrososphaerota; class Nitrososphaeria; order Nitrosotaleales; family Nitrosotaleaceae; genus Nitrosotalea; species Nitrosotalea sinensis. The sequence continues at coordinate 171,345 of NZ_FRFC01000004.1, read as the reverse complement.
CCTCATGCACCAATGGGATAAACAATCTGTTTACTATGAATCCAGGTACGTCTCTTTTGCATACTACTGGTTCTTTTGATACTGATTTTACAAAATTTATTGTATCATCTACCAGTTCTTTTTTTGTCTTTTGTCCCGGGATGACCTCAACTAGTTTCATGAGTTGTGGCGGATTAAAGAAATGTATGCCAATAAATCTCTCAGGTCTTGATGTAGTGTTTGCAATCTCTGTTATTGGAAGTGTACTTGTGTTTGATGCAAAGACTGTCTTTTGCGGTACGACCTTGTCAACTTCAGCATAGACTTTTTTCTTCAGGTCCATTATTTCAGGTACTACTTCTATCATCAAATCGCAGTCCTTCAATGCTTCACCTAGATCAACTATGGGCGTAATTCTTGAAAAAATTTCTTTTCCTTGCTCTTCTGTTAGTTTTTGTTTTGATACCATCTTGTCTAAAGACCACTTGATTTTTTCCATTGCTTTATCAAGGAATTGTTTTTCAATGTCACGCAATACCACATGGTATCCTGACATTGCAGAAACTTGGGCAATTCCATGGCCCATTATTCCTGAACCTAGAACTGTAATGTTTTTGATTGTCATCTTTACTGCTCTGAGATTCCGCCTATTTGTAAGTTTTTAGCATCTGATTGTTTTTTATTTAATTGTTTAATCATTTAACTGGCTTTGATGTTCGCTTGAATGTTTCAGTTAATTGTCCATTTTTATACGTCAATTGTCCATTTGTTGGACAAGTCCATGCACAAAACCTGTCAATATGGGATATGATTTTCTTATACCTTGTTTGGTATGGTGCAATCTCTATGATAAACTAATCTCTGTATATGTGATTAAAAGATCTAAATGATATCTTAGAGATTGTCCACTATGCTCTTGATGTGCTCTGGCATGTCAGGGAGCTCGCCAACATGGCTGACATTATTTTGCAACACGTCTGGTCCTATTCTTCGTACTCTTTGGGTTGCAATTAGTGTTGCAATGCCTCTGTCAATCTCTTTTTGAACTAGAACGGTCTTTAGTTTTTCAATCAGTGTATTCTCATCTTCATATTTAGCAATTGCATGTTGTAATAGTACAAGTTTGTCATCATTTGATAGATCTATCATGTTAATACCTCATTTTCTCTTGATAAAAAATCTTTAGTCATACAAAAATAATAGCTAAAACTAGAAAAAATATGGTAGGTCCACAGGACGGAGGATTTGGTTTTGATGGTGCTCCAAAATATTCCGATCTTGAAAACAAAAATTCCATATGTGTCCAATGTCAGGCAGGACAGCACAGTAAATGTCTTGCAAAAAATGACATCGATAAGACATGTGATTGTGAAATATGTCTTGTATGATGATGCTGCTTAACTATTTGATTTTTTGATTATATCATCCCAGAGTGGTTTTGGAACAGGCATTGCAGAAAGTCTGGAATTTTTTACTAGCTCCCAATTTTTGAATTTAGAATCATTTTTTATTTCATCAAGTGTAACTGGACGTTTTAGCCTTTTGACAAACTTGACGTCAAACACGATGAACCTTTTTTCAATCTCTTTCGGATTTGGATATGGGTCTGTTGTTATCTCTACAATTCCAACTGCTTGTCTTTCATCTCCTGTGTGGTAAAATATTGCTTGGTCTCCTTTCTTTGCAGCACGCATGTGCTTTAGGGCCAGATTGTTGTGGACTCCGTCCCAGACAGTTTTCTTTTCTTTTTCTAGGCTATCTAGATTATATCCAGTAGGTTCTTGTTTTAAAAGCCAATAGTTCATACTGTTTGTAATATTTTTAATTTTATAGATTTTTCCAAACTTGGAATTTTGGAAATTGTTTTTGTACTAGGTTATATGAAATAAGACTCATGGCAGAAAAGTGTCAGTGTCATGATTGTAATTGCATGTCACAACTTTATGCTGCTGATAAGGATGGAAGATACATTTGTTCCTCGTGCAGGCTTGGAAAGCATCTGCATAAAGACTAGTCTTTCACACAAGGTCGTCTATGGATTCGCCATCTCTTGCGTATCCAAAAGTTATTCCGTCATCATAGATGCTAAGAGGGACATGGTTGTTTGATTCTGTTTTCCTATACTTTCCTAATTGTCGTTTTCTTGAAAGAATTTGTATTATCTGTTTTATCACAGACAAATATTGTGGTTCTAGAATAAAACCACTTCGATACAAAGATCCGTAAACGCTTTTTTATACTACATGCCATACGATCTAAAACCGATTTGGTGTGGTTTGAATTCTTCAAGTTCTCACAGCTATCCTCTTAAACCCCGACCTTGATTTGTAGAGTAGATTTTGGATATAGAAAAATTTACAGACGATATTTACACAGTAGCTGAAAAACTTGCAAGCGGTCAATCTTCTGAAGTAAAATCCAAGATAAATTTTGTAAGGGAGCGATTGATAGAACTATACAAAAAAAATCTTGTCAAGATAAATCACTCGGTACTTGAGATAATCTGTGCCTCTAATTTGATATCTCATGGATATACCGTTGACATTGAAAAGCAACTCTCAAGCATACTTGTATGTGATGTCTTTGCAACAAAAGGTGATGGTACATTTATCCTGGAAATTGAGACAGGATTTACACCTCCTGATCATGCACTTGATACTATCGATTATTATGTGGCAAGAATAGCGAGCAAGATAGCTCGATATAGTAAACATTGTTCCAAGTTTGCAATGGCAACACCTGTTGTTGGCATCCTGCCTATTCCAAAAATCTTCTTGAAACCTCCAAAGGATAGAAAACCAGAAGAAGTTGCAAAAATAAAGTCGCTTGTAGACCGGTTTTACAAAAATCCGCCAATTGAGGAAGAAGATATTCTAAACGCTCACTTGCATTCGATATATCTGATTAATATTGACAAGGGATTTGCAAAGCAACTAGACCCGTATACGTATCTTGAACTTACTGGCAAACTGCAAGATGCAAGTGAACTTGATTTGTGAGAGAAAATTTCATTAAGAGAATCATGAGTGTATCTTGTATTGTTCAAGAAAACGCGCTGTCCTATATGTAGAAAACCGTTTGCTGAACACTCGGGATTACAAGAACAAATTTGTCGTGTCATAATGGTACGAGAGTTTTCCGGAAATTGTCCTGGGTTTGATGTGGAAAATTGGCCCGGCACTGATTCAAAATAAGGCCTTTAGAGATAATCTCTTGTTGAAACAATCTTGTTTACCTGACGAACTATTCTCCGGAAAAATGAATTGTTCTCATCTCCTTCCAATGCTAGTCTTCCATTTTTGTAATAATGGATTGCTGCCCTTCCTTCTATTGATATTATCTCAAATGAATCATACATGGATTCATGAAATGATGGATACTGTGACACCATGTGGTCTTCTTGCAGTCCTCTTTTTACTCTGACGTATGTATCTGGTGGGACTGCAATGTATTGTACCAAATTTTTTATACTCGCTTTAAAATTATTTTGCAAGAGATTTGCGTCTTTCTTCCGTACATAATTTCATCTGTTCTGGACTGTGCTCTTTGACAGGTTTGGCGCACATGGCACATGTGGGAATTGATATTATTGGCTTTCTTTCAAACTTCATAAAACTCAAGATCCTGCTCACTTGGCGCTATCACCAATAAATTGTTTCTATTTAATGACTGGTCTAGTTGTATGATGGACCTTAGAATCAAACCTGATATTCCTATGTGAGAGGTTAGAAATGCTACTGCTTCTTCCAATGCATTTACTCCTCTGTATCCTTCGTCGTATGTCATCTCTATTGTTCCCTTGTCTGTTTCCACAAGCACTGTTATCAAGGAATAAGGGCCAATATTCTCAGTTCTGTGTTGTATGTATAGATTCAAACAAATATTTTTGACAATATGACCTCGCTCAAAAAACTTACCATTTGACAGCAAAACAACTGTTTTGTCAGGTGCTCTGTTTATCCTATGTGGGTCTGAGACCTCTATTATCCTGTCCATGATATAATATTGTACTCAACATAGATAATCTTGGCGTTTTTGTTAAAATAAAGGAAAAATATACTGGAGATTATTCGTTGTCTACTGTTCCGCCTTGACCGTAAAGGACGGGTATTGAAACGGTGCCTGTGACATGTGGAACACTTCGCAGTTTGCCTATGGTGGAATCAACCTTTGTTACATCACTTGATTGGACCTTTACAAATATGTCATACTTGCCCATTATTCCGTTTACTTCGACCACATTTGGAAGTTTTTTTATTTCTTGGATTACTTCCTTTTCATTTCCTGGTATGCATGTTGCAAGAACGTATGTAATCATACAAGCTAGGCAAAACTTGATGTTAAATAACTTTTTGATTATTGTGTTATCCTTACACTAATTTGTTACATTATTTGGACATAGCCAAGTATCAGGAGCAAATTACCGTATAGTGTATGAAATTCAAGGATGATTCTACTAGTGATTTGATAAAAATATCTGAAAATATTCATGATGAAATAACAAAAGATGTCTTGAATGTGTTTGGTGTTGACTTGGCATGTGAAGAACTTGTTCATCATGACAGGACCAAACCTGTTTGGACCCAGAAAATTCGAGATAACAAATCTCTAAAAAAAGAATTGGATTCTTTCTTGGAAATGGTCAGAAATAACTTGGTTACTTGCCTGAGATGATGTTGTTTGAAAAAGAACATCCTGACGCAATTTCAGAAAATTACTCACATGATTCTATATCTTATGATCTAGAATTTCTTTGGATATGTGAATCTCATCTGGATAAATTTCAAAAAGACAACTATCTTGCAAAAAAAGAGATTGAAAATTATAGGAATGAGATCTCTGATATGCGGGACAAGATACGTGAAATTGCATCTAGGGCAAACCTGTCCTAATATTTTTCAAAAACGTGTCTTGGTAATTCTTGAGAAAACTATTACAGATGATATTGATGCCAGTATTACAAGTCCTGCCAGGGGACCAAACTCTGGAATAACTATTGTTCCTGTAAATTCAATTTCTTTAGAGTTGGCAGGAATGGTACAATCAAGTATTCTCATAGTGTCTGTCTCACTCTGAGGACATAGTGTTTGTTTACCGTCTATTTTTACAATGATATTTCCTCCTGGTGTATCAATGACTTGTTTTGGAATTTGGTACTGTTGATATGTTGAACTTCCTGTAATGTCTGATGTATCCATAAATATGTTGATTGTCTTATCAACTGTGGATACTGAGACATCTCCATATTTTATTGGATTTGTACTGTTTGTTCTAATCTTTATTTCACTGTCATAGATTGGAATAGTAGTGAGAACTCCGGCATTTAAAACAAAGTGCAATTGGTTTGATGATGTTCCGTATTTTACATTCACTGTATACGTACCACCAAGAGAATCATCATTTATCACAAAATCGTGAACAAAGAGATTATTCAATAGTTTGACCTGTCCTACATCATAGACATTTCCCATTGGATTTCTTACTATGATGGTGACAGGATTGTTGTCAATTATTTGGGACACAGAACCGCTGATTGTAACCTTGTCTCCTGGTTGATAGGAATCTTTGTTTGTAGATACTGCAAGTCCTGAAGAGCTATCAGCATAGATTGGAACTAAGAGTGATGGTAAAATAATACAAAGTAACAGAAGGGCATTCCTTGCGGTTTTCATCAAAAGTTTGTGAGATTTTAATGATATTTAACTTGTGATTTGTATGTGGCTTGTCTAGAAAAATGAATCAAGGCCTGTCTTGTTCTTTATCTTTGGAGTCTCTTGTTGCTCTAGGAATCTGTTCATTTTTTCTCCCATGTTTTTTGCTGCAGTGACTTTGCGTTTTCCTATCCAGTAATAGGTTTCATCAGTGGTGTCTTTTGCAATTAAAACTACGAGTTTTCCGTAATCTTTTCTTCCAGTTCTACCCTTTCGCTGTATGTAACGAATAGAGCTTGGGACATTATCAAAAAAGACCACTAGGTTGACTTCAGATATGTCTAATCCTTCTTCTCCTACTCTTGTTGCAATTAGAACCTTGTATTGATCATCTCGGAATTTTTGTATTGTTTCTATCTGTTTTTTTTGCTTGAGTCCTGTCTCGCCAGCTTTTCCTATTAAAAACCCAGAAGGGATTCCCATCTCATTTAGTTTCTGATGTATTATATCTACAGAGTCCCTATAGCTTGTAAAAACAAGTGCCTTTCCAGATATTCCTTGTAAGACATCTCTTAGTTTGTCGATCTTGGAGTGTTCAATTCCTTTTTGCTGTGCCTGTTGTGCAAGTCTTACTGCCTTGCCAAAATTCAAGTCATTTTCAAACAAGTCTCTAATTCCGGCACCTTTCTTCTCTTGAGTTCTCTCACAGAATCGCAGAAAAGATGTCACTCCATGTGATTCAAAGACATTTAGTGCATGAATAAGACGTATTGCAGTAAAGAGTGGTTTGGCAGCACGACGATTTTGTCGTATTACAAAGTCTCTGACCCGTAGTAGCTCTGACATGGATCTGCCTCCTGAAAGATTCAGACCAAGTCGCTTAAGTTCCGTGTACCTAGAATCAATTGCAGCTTTGATCAATGATTGAATCTCTTTCATCTCCGGTGGAAGCTCTACTGTTATCCATTGTGTATCTGTCTGCTGTACATACGGGCTTACATCTGGACTTTCTTCTGTTCTCTGGGCAATACTTGCAATTTTTAATATCTTGACCATTTCCTCTGCTTTTTGTTTTTCACTTGGAAGGGTTGCAGTCATTCCAATTATTCGCACATCCATATCTGCAAAACGTTCTGCAATTCCTGAGTAAGCATAATCTCCAACTGTTCTATGTGCTTCATCAAAGATGACTAGAGAAAATTGTTCAGGGGATACAATCTGTCTATCTAGATCATTTTTTACAATCTCAGGTGTTGCACAGATTATGCTGTTTATCCAAAGTTTTTTTCTCTTGGCAAGTAGATCTTCTCCAGTGACAAGAGCAATATCGTCTATCAACAAGTTGTTTTTCAAAAATTCATAATGTTGATGTGCCAAGACTCTGGTGGGAGCCAAGAACAAGACTCCTCCTTTTCCACGTGATACAAACTCGGCAATCACATGTAATGCTACTGTGGTTTTTCCAAGTCCTGTTGGTAATACTATTAGGCAATTTTCTGCAATTGCTTGCTTGGCAAGATTATGTTGGTAATCTCTGTGCTCTATGGTTGACTTTTTGATGTACCTGTGTTCTACGAAATTATCGCTCAATTAATTTACAATTTACAACATCTTGGTAAAAAGCTTGTTTAGGATCAATAGCTATGCTGTACTCGATTGTGTTTTGACTAGATTTGTAATCTTATATTGGAGGGTTGGACCAGTTCCTATATGGACAAGGCATTTGACCGACCTACTTGGGATGAATACTTCATGCTCCAGGCAGAACTTGCAAAATTGCGTTCTAACTGTATCACAAGACAAGTTGGAGCAGTAATTGTTCGAAATAACAGGCAAATTGCTACCGGGTATAATGGAACACCTCCTGGAGTAAAAAACTGCTTTGAGGGCGGCTGCAAGAGATGCCAAATGAGAATGGAGGGAAAAATAGCATCAGGTGAAGGTCTTGATAGATGTCTGTGCAATCATGCTGAAGCAAATGCAATAATGCATTGTGCTATCTTGGGAGTTGGGTCTGGCACAAAGGACTCTACTCTATATACCACATTTATCACGTGCTTGGAATGTAGCAAGATGGCAATCACAATAGGGATAAAAAAAATAGTATGCCTTGGAAACTATCCTGAAACTGATTATGATTTGTTACGTCAAGCAGGGCTTGAAATTGTAATTCTTGACAAAAAGCGAATAAACCGCTGGATACAGGTTCTACTTGAAGAACCAAATTCCAACTTGACACCAAAGTGATGTGAATGTCAAACGCAGTAGAAGAAGTAACTACAACAATGCCTCCTGCACTTCTTGTGTCAGCAGCATATGATGGAATGAAAAAATCGGCAGTTCTCAAATTCTATGAGCCAAAATCACAAACATTGAAACTATGGATGGACAACACTGGACACAAGCCGTACTGTTATTCGAAATTAAATCCTGAAGAGTTGAAGTTCTTGTCCGATAGAACTGATGTACTAAAACTTGAGGGTGTCAAAAGACAAGATTTGCTAAAAGACCGTATTATTGACATGACAAAAATTGTTGTAACTGATCCTCTGGCAATTGGTGGAACTCAGACTGACAAGAGTATAAGAAACATTATGGATACTTGGGAGTCTGATATCAAGTATTATGAAAATTATCTGTATGACAATTCTCTGATAGTCGGCAGATACTATACCATCGAGGATGGAAAACTCAAAGAATTCTCATATCAGATACCTGATGAGGTACAGCTTGCACTAAAGGGACTATTATTTGACAAGGTTACAAATATTGGAATAATTGATACCAAAGAATTTCAAAATCATATCAGCGATTGGGCAAATCTACTCAACCAACCTGTTCCAAACATTCGTAGAATTACATTTGATATTGAGGTAGAGTCTGAGACAGGCAGGATTCCTGATCCAAAAGTTGCAGATAAGAAAATCACTGCAATAGGATTTTGTGGAAGTGATGATTTCAAGTCAGTCTTTGTTCTAAAAAGAGCCGGCAGGCAGATGGGTACAAGTGAATTACCTGCTGATGTAAAGGTAGTCTTCTACGAGGAAGACAAGGAAGTAGATATGATAAGAGATGCATTCAAGGTTTTAGAAAATTATCCATTTGTAATTACATTCAACGGGGATGAGTTTGATATGCCGTTTATGTATAACAGAGGCGAACGTCTTGGAATTCCTCTAAAAGATATTCCACTTATTATGATGAGGGATTCTGCCACTCTAAAAAAAGGCGTACATATTGATTTGTACAGAACTTTCTCAAATCGTTCATTTCAGATATATGCATTCTCGCACAAGTATTCTGACTTTTCATTAAACAGCATATGTGAGGGACTTATTGAAGAATCTAAAACTGAATATGATGGGGAATTGGAAGATCTATCATTTTACGAACTTGCAAACTATTGTTTTAATGACGCTAGGATCACGCAGAAACTGACAAGTTTCAACAATGATCTTCTAATGAATTTGCTTGTTGTAATTACAAGAATTGGTCGCATGCCAATTGATGATATCTCAAGAATGGGAGTGTCACAATGGATTCGTAGTCTGTTTTATTTTGAACATAGAAAACATAACTATTTGATTCCAAGGCGAGAAGAACTTGATCAAAAATCTGGCGCTGCATCAACTGAGGCAGTAATAAAAGACAAGAAATATCGAGGAGGGTTGGTTGTAGAGCCGACTGAAGGAATTCACTTTAACGTATCTGTAATGGATTTTGCAAGTCTATATCCCAGCATAATCAAAGTACGAAACCTCTCATACGAGACAGTACGTTGCATACATGACGAGTGCAAAAATAACTTAATTCCAGGTACTCCTCACTGGGTATGTGCCAAAAAAAATGGTCTTACTGCAATATTGATTGGCTCTCTACGGGACTTGAGAGTGAACTATTACAAAAGCCTCTCAAAAAACCCCAGTCTTTCTTCTGATCAAAAGCAGCTCTATACTGTAGTAAGCCAAGCGCTCAAGGTCATCTTGAATGCAAGCTATGGTGTAATGGGTGCTGAGATATTTCCATTATACTGTCTTCCAGTAGCAGAGGCAACAACTGCTGTTGGTAGATATACGATTGTGGAAACTATTGAAAAATGCAAATCTTTTGGAATTGATGTACTATATGGGGATACTGACTCTCTCTTCCTCAAGGCACCCTCAAGAGATCAAGTACAGAAAGTTGTCGAATGGGCAAAGACAGAATTTGGTGTTGACCTTGATCTTGACAAGGAATATCGTTATGTCGTATTTAGCACAAGAAAGAAAAATTATCTTGGTGTGCAAAAGGATGGCAAAGTAGATGTCAAGGGACTAACTGGAAAAAAATCACACACTCCGCCATTTATTAAAAATCTCTTTTATGAAATACTAGAGATATTATCAAAAGTACAAAATGAGCAAGAGTTTGTCCAGTCAAAAACAAAGATTGGCGATATGATCTCAAGTTATGCCAAGAAATTAAAATCAAAGCAAATTCCGCTCACCGATCTTGCATTTCATGTGATGATTAGTAAATCGCCGTCAGAATATGTCAAGACTATTCCTCAACATATCAGGGCTGCTAAATTGCTTGAACAGATAAGAGAGATAAAAAAAGGCGATATCATAGCATATGTCAAAATAATAAACAAACCTGGGGTCAAACCGGTGGAACTTGCAAGACCTGATGAAGTGGATACTTCAAAATATGTGGAATTTATGGAAAGCACATTTGATCAGATTCTGTCGTCCATGGACCTTGATTTTGCAAGCCTGATTGGAGAACCAAAACAGACGGGATTGGACCAGTTCTTCTGGAAATAGAACTCCTTGCCTAGAATGTTGATTATGACTGTATTTTTATGATCGCTTTTTTTGTTAATTCTGCCTTTTTTGCTATTAAAAATAAAAAATTGGTCAAATATTTACACATGTGTGTCAAGTCTGTGAGTGCTATAATTTATAAAGAAAGTTATAGAAATTACAACTATGCGAAGAGATTCATGTAGAAACTGTGGTGTTACTATGGAAGAATTCCAACGTTGCACCGTATGTAGCATGGTAAACCAGTTCGTGTGCTCACTGTGCAGGAAATCTAGCGACGAGCAGGTTCATGTCAAGTGTAATCAGATCGCAAAACAGGTATTATACAACTAGAGATGCGGCGCTTGCCCGTCTAGACATGTTGAAGAATGTTTTAAACTCTTTATTTTCTAGACCATTTTTTCATCCATTGTAGCAAGTCAATTATGGATTCTACAAGATCCTGCCCCTTACTAGTCAGCTTGTATTCGACTCTTGGCGGAATTTCATTATATGCTAGTCGCTCTAGAACTCCATTTTTTTCAAGCTCCTTTAGTCTTGTTGTAAGTGTCTTACTGCTTATTCCTTTCAAGGATTGTTTGAATTGTTTGTATCTTACAGGTTTGGTTGTACAGCATAAAGGAATCAGGATCTCAAGTGTACCTCTTTTTGTAATTATTTTTCTAAGCTTTGAAGTTTCTGACATTAAAGAAATAACGTCATAGCCTTCAAAATTACAATTTTCTTTTGCCATTGGAAGAGATTTTCTTTTAGTTTCCATTTTTACACTAACTGTAATAGTTTCTCCTTGACAACTTAAATGGTTTACTAGATAAACCATAATGATGGATATAATCAAGGACAAAGTAAAGGAAAGATATGGAAAGATCGCTTTAACTGGTAATTCTGATTGTTGCTGCATGCCTGGAGGTTGTACTACAGGTGATGCTCCGATTGATGCTGCCAAATTAATCGGATATTCTCAAGAAGATCTAAAGTCGATACCCGGAGAATCTGTATTGGGTGTTGGATGTGGTGCCCCAATAAAATTTGCTGATCTTAAGGAGGGCGAAATGGTAGTAGATTTAGGATCTGGTGCGGGAATTGATGTGTTTCTTTCTGCAAACAAGGTATCTCACTCTGGCAAGGTAATTGGCATAGACATGACTGGCGAAATGATTGAAAAAGCAAGACAAAATGCAGCCAATGGAAAATATACTAATGTTGAATTCAGAAAAGGAGATGTTGAAAATGGCATTCCAATTGATGACAATGTTGTTGATGTTGTAACAAGTAATTGTGTGATTAATCTTGTAACTGATAAGACAAATGCATTCAAGGAAGTTTACAGGATACTAAGAGATGGGGGTAGGATGGTTATTTCTGATCTAATAACAGATACGGAATTAAGTGGTGATCAGGTAAATCATGAGCAATGGTGTAGCTGTATAGATGGTGCACTTACACGGGAGCATTATATTGAATGCATCAAAAAGGCAGGGTTTCACAATATCAGTGTCCTAGATGAGAGAGTGTACATGGAGGGCGAAAGGGTCAATGGACGAAAAATTACAAGCCTGGTCATCAAGGCAATAAAGTGATACCATGAAATTCCTTGGAAAACAACAAAACTTGAAAAAGATTCTCTTTGTATGTGTTGAGAATGCAGGCAGAAGTCAGATGGCCGAAGGTTTTTTTAGAAAATATGCACCAAGGGGATGGGCTCCAATTAGCGCAGGGTCTAGGCCTACCCCACAAATCAATCCTCTTGCAGTTCAAGCCATGAAAGAAGTTGGGATAGATATCAGCAATCAAAAACCAAAAGAATTATCAGAAGAATTGATTCGTGATTCATGGTTGAACATAAGCATGGGATGTATTGACAAAACAGAATGTCCTGCCATCTTTGTTGGCAAGTTTGAAGACTGGGGTATTGAAGATCCAAAAGGCAAACCTCTAGAAAAAGTTCGAGAGATTAGAAACAAGATAGAAGAAAAGGTATTAGAACTTGTTACAAAAATTGAATCTAATTAACAGATTAACTTCCAACCAAAAGAGGTTTTTTGCAGAATTGCTAGGCACATTTGTGATTGTAGTATTTGCAACAGGCTCTGTTGTGTTAGATGTAAGATATGCTGGAAAGTTCGGATTGTGGTTTGTAGCTCTTGCTCCTGCAGTAGCAGTTGCTTTAATGGTGTATTTGTTTGCCAAGATATCCATGGCGCACTTTAATCCTGCAGTAACAGTTGGGTTTTTAATCACTAGGCATACTCCTAGACATCTTTTTCCATTATATCTTGGAGCTGAAATAATTGGGGCCATATTGGGAAGCTTGTTTGTAAAATATATCATAGGCGCAGATGCAAATCTTGGTGCTAATGCACCTGATTATCATTATCCAATACCTCTGATCATCGGAGTTGAAGTTTTGGCTACTGCATTGTTAATGTCTATGATTCTATTAGTTGTACACAAAAAGGGATTTCGAGGATTTGGAAGTATTATGATTGGCTGCATGGTAGGTCTTGACATTTTCTTTTTGGCATTTGTTTCCGGCGCATCGATGAATCCAGCAAGATCTCTGGCACCTGCGTTGGTATCAGGATATGTAAATGATCTATGGTTGTATTGGACAGCAACTTTTGTTGGGTCGAGCATAGCTGCAGTCAGTTATAGATTCCTTACTCATAATATTGGACATACTGGCAAATAAAATATCACATTTGTTTATATCTTATATTTTTCAAAATCAGATTTGATTTTTTATGGACTATTTATTAGATAGACGATGCGATATTCTGACCGTGCTTTATCGAAAGTTTGTAGGTCTTTTGTTTGCAGTATTGTTTCTTTTCCCAACTGTGTTGATGACAAGTCATGTATCTGCTTTATCTTCTAGTGATTCTACGACATATCAAACTTATCAGAATACATCATATGGATTTTCTATACAGTATCCCTCTGATTGGCATATTGTAGAACATGTAAGTTCCCAGTATGCTATAAAATCAGATCTTCTATATCCTGACAGTAATCTACAAATTAATGCAGGCATATTGCAAGGAAATAATCCGTACAATGGAAAATCATCCGCAGACATTTTAGGACAAATTAAAAATACGATGCAAGCTGGATGCACTAACGCAAATCTTCAAAATCGCGGATTTACATGTTCCAATTCTCAATTCTTTCCAAATGTGACTAACTATAGAGGGACAACAGCATATGGGGTTACAATGACTTGGGACAAGACATCTTCCAGTGGTCAATCTCTACCATGGATCTCCACTTGGATGTTGATACCGCATTCAAATGATGTGTGGGTACTAATCATCGAAGGCTCTCAGGCTGAATTGATTCAAAATTCACAAATTGTGTCAGCGATATCTGATTCTTTTGACATTGCAGATGTGAAACAGATGCCACCGGCAATCTCAAATGTTGCAAACACTTCGACTGCCCATATTCCAACCTGGATCAAAAATATTGCCAAATTGTGGTCAAACAGTTCTATTGGAGATAGTGATTTTGTAAATTCTATACAATATCTTATACAATCCGGAATAATCTCAATATCATCAACTCATGCAAACCCTAATTCGCAAAAGACAATTCCTTCCTGGGTGAAAAACAATGCCAAGTATTGGTCTGAGGGACAGATTGGAGATTCTGATTTTCTAAACGGAATTAAATACATGGTAGAAAACGGAATAATATCTGCACCAATATCATCACAACAGAATATGACGGGGATATTGAGTGGTGCTACCGCATTTCCAACAAATGGTACAGCCCCTCAAATGATAGAATATACTGACAAGGATGGGGTTACCTTGACTGTTCAAGCTATTCCTAATCAAGTTTTACTATATGTTTATGCCAATTCCAATGATGATGATATCTCTAGTCTTGTCGCAGATAATTCTGGAAAAATCTTGTCATCTATTCCTTTGACTGGCTATTATCTTGTTCAAGTCAATGATGTAAAAAATTTCATTTCAAGTGCATTGCAAAAATCGTTTGTAATAGATGCACATCCTAACTTTATCTTGTCTACTAATTTGTTCGGAGCAACATCTCCTACGATAATTAACTCTATATCAGATCCTGCTAAAAATCCAAACCCTAACGCACACGTAATTATGGCAATAATTGACGATTTTAGAGGAGGATGTAACGGATATGTAGCACTTCCTCATGGCTGTCAAGTGATAAATGAGATACAGTCAAAAAATTCAGATATTTCAATACTTGCACTACAGGTTCCACCCACGACTGTAAAAGATGAAAAAGGGAATGTACAAGAGGTCTTTACCAGTAATGACATAAACTGGAATATTATGAGAGCAGTAGCTACAGCACAAGAAAATAACCAAAAACTTGTCATCAATTTATCAATGTCTCAAGGCCTCAGGGATGCAAATGGACAGGTTGTTGATCAAGCAGATGAAAAATATTATAATTCAATTAACACACGTCTTGAATCTCTTGCAAATCTTGATTGGGTTCAAAAAAATAATGTATTGTTTTACCAATCTGCTGGAAACGATAACGTAGATTTATCAAATGCAGTGCAAAAACTAGAAACAAAATCAGATCAAAGTGCCTTGTACAAAAATATCTTTACTCTAGTTGGACAAACAGACCCTTCTACTAATCAACCTAAAAAATATACAAATGACAATACCTTGGGTTCTAATTATGGTACTGGGATAATTTATGATTCATCAACTGCATCATGCTGTCCCCTTGGTACATCATTTACAGCACCTAATTTAGCTGTAGGTGCTGCTGCAATTTGGGCAAATAATCCGAATTTGTCTCAATCTGATATACATAGTGCAATTGTAGACTCGGCAAAGCAAAATAGCAAAAATGGCAATCCAACTTTTGATCCTCAAAATGCTTACAATGTTGCAAACAAATGTCTTCCAGTCTGCGGACAAATTGATTATGGTACTGGATCAAATTGGAGTCTCAACCCTGCAAATATTGCAGTAAATGTAGCTCAAAATCAAAACTCTAGACCAGCTTTAACATCAGTTCTGACTTCACAGGTAAACGTCACCGGAAAGTGGGGTGGATATTTCACAATGCATGATACCACTTCAGATGGTTGCACTTTCAATGGACAATGGCAGGCAGACTTTGTTCAAACAGGTAATAATTTGAAAGGAGTGTTGAGTATTACTTCTGCAAGTTCTCCGGATTATCCGTCAAACGACTTTTGTACTTGGAATGCACCTGATTTTCCCTTTGCAGGTACAATAAGTGGTACACTATTCCAAGTAACAGGTCCTAATAGTTTTACAGCCCAAGGCTCATTTACAAGTGACTCTATCAGAATTACAAAATTCACTGAGTGTAGTGATGAAAGTTGTGCAACTGGAACAATGGGTGGAACGCCAATACAGATTCAAAAATTCTGGTCAAAGAATTAAGTGCTAAATCATAATCAATGAAATATTATTATATCACGATAAAATGAGCGATACACAAATGAGTTTTCTTGATCTATACATGAATAGAAACCCGTTGATTACTAGTCCAAGTGAAGACGGCGAAGTATCTGCAATAGTTTATGGAATTCCTTTTGATTCTACTCACTCTTTTAGACCTGGAACAAGATTTGGCCCTGACGCAGTAAGACAAGCCTTTAACAATATCGAAATATTCTCTACGAGATTCAATGTTGATCTAGAAAGTGTCAACATAGAAGACCTTGGAAATACCTACCATACCGTAGTTGCAACAGAGGTGCTTGACATGATTGGAAAGATTACAGGTGAGCTTGCAGCAAGAGACAGGCAAATGATAATCCTGGGCGGAGAACATTTGATAACATATGGCACATACATGGCATTTCCAAAAGAGACTGGCTACATTGTGTTTGATGCTCATTATGACTTGAGAGACTCCTACGCTGATATCAAACTAAGCCATGCTGCATATCTGCGAAGAATTGTTGAGAAGAGGGGGGCAGAAAATATTGTTCATGTAGGTGCAAGGTCATTTGTAAAAGAGGAACTTGCATTTAAAACAGAACACAAGATAAACACAGTAACAGACAAGGACATACGAGAAGGAAGAGGTCCAAAAATGGTAAAAGATTTCATGTCAACTTTTGATAAAATATACGTAAGCATAGACCTAGATGTGCTTGACCCAGCATTTGCGCCTGGTGTAGGAAATCCAGAGGCCATGGGCATAACATCGCGAGAATTATTTGATATGATATATGCATTAGAAGGTAACACCATTCGTTGCATGGATATTGTAGAATTATGCCCTCTTTATGATAACGGTGCAACAGCATCTATTGCTGCAAAACTCATGTCTGAAGTAATTGCGATGAATATCTCCCGTAAGTAACTTAAGGCAGAAACTCCATTATATCATTAATGAAGAAAGATATTGAATCACTTGTCCTAAAAATATCACAACTTATAGAAAACGGCGATTTTGATCAAGCACTTGTCGATACTGAGAAGGCACTTGTTGAAAATAAGAACAATCCAGACTTGTTAAACAAAAAAGGAGTTGTACTTCGTGCACTTGGCAGGTATGATGAAGCGTTAGAGTGTTTCAATAAATCATTGCAAATTGATCCAAGAGACTTGGACGCATCATAATTTTTGCTAGACCATGATTTGTGGTCTTTTTGACAAACTTCGGCCCATGTTTATTCTCATGAACGGCTTGCCTTTTGTTTCTTCTTTGATGCTTGCAATGAAATCATCTATTGAAAGATTTTGAGAATCTTTTGATTTTCTGTCTCGTATGGATAAGGTAGTAGAGTTTACTTCTTTTTCACCTATTACTATTATGTATCTTATCCATTCAGTCTCTGCATCTCTGATGCTTTTTCCTACACTTTCATTTCTATCATCAATGTCTGCTCGAATGTTGTTTTCGGTAAGCTTGTCTGCAAGTTTTTCACAATGGTCTAGAAATTCAGGTTTAACAGGAATTAATCGCACTTGAGTAGGGGCAAGCCACAGTGGAAATATTGGTTTTCGTCCTTCTCTTTGGTCCTTGGCGGCTTTTTCAAGTAAGGTGTACATGACTCTCTCAATTGCACCACTTGGGGAATTGTGCAAGATTATTGGATTTTGAGGCTTGTTTGCATCATCCATGAAATCAATTTTATATCTATGACCATTTTCTACGTCAATTTGATCAGTAGATAATGCGGAAGCTTTTCCAAGGTTGTCTACATAGTTAAACTCCCATTTAAGTACAAAGTAAAAGAATCTCTCTTTCCACATTTCGACAAGAACTGGTTTTCCAAGCTTTGATACCAATTCTTGAATCAGTGGTTTATTTTCATTGTAAAATTCTTCAGTAAATCTGATTGCCATTTCGTAATCATCGTTTTCAATGCCCAGGCCTTTTAGCACATCTCTTGATAAATCAAATCTTTTTCTAAATTCCTCTTTTGCTTGATTCATGTCCTTGCACATGGCATGGCAATCTGGCATGGTAAATGCACGCAATCTTCGAAGACCTACTAGTTCTCCTGATTGCTCTCGTCTGAAACTATACCTTGTAAGCTCATATAGTTTTAGGGGTAGGTTCTTGTAAGATAGCTGGAAATCTTTTGCCATGAGGAATTGTCCAAAACATGCAGCAAACCTCAAGAAAAGATGTTTTCCTTCTGAATCAATACTGTATTGTCTGGCAGGGAATCTATGGAAATAACTTTCCATACTTGGATGATGTGAGTCATACATAATTGGAGTCTCGACCTCGAATCCTCCGTATTCCATCACTTTGTCCGTAACATATCGCTCTATGAGTGACTTCATCAGTCTTCCATTTGGATAAAATCGCATATTTCCTGCATCTGATGCTGGTTCATAATCTGCAATTGCCAATTTTTTCATTAACTTTACATGAGGCGGCGGTTCGTCTACTGATCTTTTCTTTGCTGCTTCGTATTTTGCTAAAACTTCAAGGTTTTGATGTTTTGCAAAATTGAATTTTTCAATGTCATGAAGCTGTCCATCTGGTGTAAGTATATGCCAATAAGATTTGATCTTGGATTCTGCTTTTAGTGCATTTGATGATGATTCTTTTTCTTCTCCAGCTGTAATTGTTTTCGAGTTTTCAGCAAGAGGGTGTCCTTTTACTTGAATCTTGTATGATTTTGTCCATCCAAACGGTGCTCTGTGGACCTCAAGTCCAGTAGCATTTTTCTCCATTTCTTGTAATACCAACAATGCAGTTGTAGGAGAAGCAAGTTTTGAGCTTAGATGGGCATAAGGATACAACAATAATTTGGAGCAGCCTATTTTTTTCATGGATTCAGAAATCTCATTTATTGCTTTTTTTGCAACTTCGACATTATCTGATTCTTCTACTGCCACAAATGCAACCACAATTTCCTCCAGGCGTTTTGATTGAGGATCAAGGTCTTCTGCAGACCTAATTTCCTTTTTTACTGGAGTGTACTCGACATAGTCACAATGTAATTGCAGTATTCTCATGTTCTGCTTTTGTTCTGGTTGTTGAATTAAACTTTATGCCATAAAAATTGAATGTGAAGATATTGTAATTATAAAACTTTGAAAAACAGATGTTTACCGTCGCTTCATTTTTTCAAGTTTAGTTGTTATCCTGACTATTTTTTCAATTATTTCGTTGTTGCTACCTTTTCCAGATAGGAATTTTATCAGCCAATCTATCTCTTCATTGTTCAGTAGGTTTTCCATGCCTTTGTCTGTTTTTTGGTGTCAATAAGTATTTTCATCATCTAGTGATCATACGGCCTTTATGATCACATCATCTCGATTGTATAGTATTTTTTCATGCGTGATGGTAATTGTACAATTTTGCTTGAATTTCATTTCTTTTTTGTTCCCTACAGAATCTTTGAAAATTATGGTAGGCTCTTTGGTTGGATCTATGGAGTACTGTGTTCCCTGTTTGGTTTTTTTGATCTCTTGACATCCTTTCATGTCAATTAACAGAGAACAAGCAATGGAATTTGATTCTGAAATAGACATTTAGTAATTTTTGTGATTGGCAATTATAAAAATGGTTGCGTCACATGCATTAGGATGTAAATCATCGTCAAACACAATTAGGCGTCTTTGTTTTTACTTGATTTGTCTGAATCTTTTTCTTCGTCATCATATGAATACAGAGAGTCATCTCGTACATATGTTCCAGCATCTCTGAATTTGCTGGGTGTAGTTTCTTTTTTGCTGTACCATCGTCTAAAAATAATGGCAGCAGGGCCTCCAATTATGCTCAATAATAATGGGTAAATCCATCCATCCATTATGTGATCATCTTATGTTTTGATAGATGTAGAGTGAATAAAAATCAGCCTAATTTTCTCCAAGTTTGAGAATGTCCATGATTTCTTAACTATATATGATTCAAAATATTTCAAATCACTTTATCAGCATTACTGCAACCTTGGACTTGTGCATTACATAACTTGAAACACTACCAAGAAAGATCTTCTTAAGAGTGCTCAAGCCTCTGGCACCTATTACAATGACATCTATGTTGTGTGTATTGGAATACTCTACTATGGAATATCCTGGATCTCCTGTTAGTATTCTACTGTAAAATGGAACTGCATTTTTAACTGCAAGACTCTTTGCGAAAAGTATGAATTCCGGGGGAATGTCTTCTTCAAGTTTTTTTTGCTTGAGTTCTTTTTTGTGTGACGTGTGTACTACATGGATGACGGTGAGTGATGCTTCATGTTCTTTTGCAAGATGTATTCCAGTTTTTAAACCACGTATAGAATTTTTTGAACCGTCCAATGGTACCAAGATCTTTTTGATTTTTTGTCTCTCAGACATTACTTATCTCATGTAGGAGAAGTATTACTGGTTTGCTATTGTTTTAGTGGTGGATCGGGCCGAGTATGGGTCTGTGGAGTACATTTTTCGGTTCCATTATGTTTCATTGTTTTATACCTACTCTTTAAGTTGGCTTAAAAATCGCTTGATTAATTCCCTGCAGGATGAATTTGGAGACTAGTAGTCCATCCACGTTCTGCTAATACGATTGCAGTAGAGATTGTGACACAGGCAGGCTTGTCATCCTCGTGTTTTGTTATAAGAATAAAGTCTTTTTTACATTTTACATCTGATGATTTTACTCCAGACTTGATTTGTTTTAGAGGACTCTCCGGTAATTGACCTAATTGATTCACTAGATGGTCATTGTTACTGTTATTGCTATTTGAATTAGCATGTATAATTTTATGAATCATGTTAGAATATCCTATGATATTCATTTTGGGGGTGGACTGGGAAAAATTTGGGCAACTATATTTTGCAGTAAAAAATTCGTTAAAAATTACAGGACTGACTTCAGAGTCATTGAATCCTACTACCAGAGGCAAAAGTCCACACCAATATAAGGAAATAGCATAAACACCTTTGGTATCATCTTTTGCTGCTATTACATATGTAACTCCAACATTACTTTTGTTAGCAACAAGTAAACTTGGGACTGCATTTATACTCAAGCCGTTAGCAAAAGAATTAGGATAAGTCAAACCTGTAAGTATTTGTGGTCTCAGAGTATGGGTTTCGTTATTCAGTACTGGAAATGTGAAATTTACATAGATTTTGGCAGTTGAATTTTGTTTCATGAAAAGTACAGAGCCGCTATCTGCATATGATCCTGGTATGCATACAAGAATAATTGATGATAATACCATAATTATGTAAAAATATGGTCTACTCATATGTTATATGTACTGGATATCTACTTTAAAAATTTGGTGTAGATTTGTTCTAATCATCCAATTTAATACATTTTTTTACATCTAATTTCTCAAATGAGGGGTTTGATTTTCCGTTTATTTTTTTATATAAATTTAATTACATAGAAAATGATCAAATAACAATAAAAATTTACCATATGGAAATCCTGTTATTTTTATCTATCTAATAACAAAAAAGTAAAATTATAAAAATATGTGGTAGGTACTTACTATGTACCAAGACTATTTCTGTAGGTTTCTGTAAACGAGCTACTACTTTCTGCGCCATTGCTTATGTTTGGAGGGTTGGAACCATTCAAATTCATTTTATCTTCATTATACCATCCATTCACACCAAAGGATGAATCAATGGACTGAGTTCCACCATTATAATACATTGTAGTGCTACTAAATGTATCAGAGGTAAACGAAGGTAAAGTTGACATTGAACTCGTAGGACATGGATTTGCATTTGTATTGCACAGTCTCTCATCTATGAATGTACCATAATAAGGAGTAGAGGTTGTGAAAAAGCTCTGACCAGTAACAGTACATAGCTGAACCGGATTGGATGTGTTATCGGTTATCGATATGTCATATGAAGTGTTACTTCCACCATATGTATTTTCACCATATGTATTTTCACCATATACATCAGATGTGATAGAATCGCTGGGATTTATTGTCAATCCAGTACATTGTGTTAAACCTCCAGGGGAAGTAGTCAGAAATTCATACCAGAGATAATACGAATATTGATACCCTCCATTATAGGTTATATCCTCATCTGCTCCGGCTTGAGCCAGATTATTACTTCCTCCAAGGCTGTCTTCGATGCCGTCCCAGATAGTAGATCACAGGGCTGATATCCCAGATTTGTTTTGCAAGCATTAGTAGGATTTGACGGATAGGTAATACTAGGTAACGTGAATGTTGTAGTTGCTTCATACACCGGATATTTGGTTGTAGGACTACTCATGGCGTATGGTTCATAACCAGCCCAATTGTATGAATTAGTAGACGTTGAAGCACGCGATACTACTTGCTCTGTTACACTAATTATTTTTGTTAATGCTGGATCCTCTGTTACAACTATATTTTTCATTGAACCTTTAGTGTCATTGAAGGAATATACTATATTGGTAGTTTTCCATGTCAGATTACAACTCGTCTTGTCAAGAGACCATGTATTGAATATGCTATTGAATCTGTAACCGTGCCCTTGTATTTTTGTTTTAAAGTTATTAGAGTTCTCTGCCATCAATTTTGCTTTAGAGTTATCTAAAGAAGTAGCTTTGTCGTGTATTTCTTTTTTTGATATTGAACTACATGAGCCAGAAGGTAACTGACTTTGTGCATTAACACTAGGCAGTACAGTCATAGGAGATAAGAGCATCAATCCAATTATCACAGCACCTAAGATTATTGTTGCGGTTTTTATTTTATTTTGTTGTATTTTCATTTTATTTTCTCCTTTTGCTTTTTGTTTGTATGAAGTGACTTCGTCTTCATACCACACGATTTACTAGTCATGTCATGTATTTTACATGACATATCGTGGTTATGGTAAAGCATGTACGGTATACCAAAAAACTAGTTAATAAAATGGTAGGATTATTCTAGCTCAAAGTAGCTCATTATGATATCACGTATCTAACAATGTAATGATACCACCTACTAATTGTAAATAGAAAATGTTTGTTCTAGTTTTCCAACAATCGTCGCAATAATTTGATAATTAAAATAATATACAACAATCATTTTAACAAATTAACTAGAAAAAGAAAACGTAATCATTCTTTGAGTTGCTTGGATCTTCACAGGCACACGTAGTATTGTCTCACAAAATGATTTGACAAACTCTTTCATAAATACAGAATATTTCTCGTTAATGTCATGTTGGACAGAATATGAGTGAGTAGAACCATGAATCTCATGCTCGAATTTAAAGAATCTTCCAAACCAGACATCTAAGAACTTTATGGCAGTAGCCTTGGTCATATCGTGGTATAAAGACTGGACATATTCTATTGCATGGTTTGACCCCAATTTGTCTGCCTTTTTGGCTAGAATATTTTCATCTGCACTATCAAATACATTGCGAAGTATATCTAGTGGAACTGGGATGCATGCAAGTTTTTCAAAATTTTTCTTAAAAAAGTAGTCTTTTGTTACTTGATTTAATAGAGAATTTATTGATACACTTTTCTTTCTTGCTTCAGATTCCAATTCAAGATAAACTTCATTATCTATTCTAAATGAATACGGAATTGTTTTGTTGTTCTCTTTTGTAAGCAAGAATTCTTTACACCATATAATATCCCGGACATTCCTATTTAAGTGATCCTTATGATTGCTCTATAACACACATGTGCTCATAGAAAACATTTATGTCAAATATTAGCCAAATAGTTTATCAATTATATCATACAACCCGAAATAGTTACCGATGGAGAATAAGTATACTTACATTGCGAAATGAGACCTAAGATAGAATTCCAAGGGCAAGATGAAAGATCGTATTATGCACACAAGCGAGCTTGTAGATATGTTGCTTGATATGTATGAGAAGAAATTAAGAATTAAATAAAGAGAATGGATCGGGCCGGATTTGAACCAGCGACCCCCGCAGTGTGAGTGCGATATCCTAACCAGGCTAGACTACCGATCCGAATTTTCTTTCTAATATGGGATTATTTAGTTCTTGAATTATCTTCCTCGGTTTTTTACACTTTGTTGCCACAAGAGGTACAAAATTTTGCAGTGCTAGACAGTGTTTTTCCACATGAAACGCATTTCTTGTCTGTACTTGTTATGATCTGAGTCATTTCATCTCTTCCTGGAAGGCTTTTTGCATTGATAAATGATGCAATAGAATTTTGAGGCCCTGAGACTGGTTGACCCATGGTATTTCCAGATATCATACCCGGCACAGATTGTCTTCTGTGTGATGGATTGTTCATTCTGTTTAGTGCTTTTTTAATCTCAAACATGGCCTTTAGACCGAGAAATTCTAGGGCAGAATATTTGAATACTGCATCAATCATTGCGTTGTAATACTCTCTCTCAGAAATTCTACCTTCCTTGTATGCCTGCATCATCTCGGTAAATGTCTGAATATAAGGATCATATCCACGAAAGATGTATTGTAACTTGTCAAACATCAGGGCTAATGTATCAACATCATCTCCGCCAAAAGCAGACATGATATCTAGTGGATTTGGTCCATTACTTAATTTTTCTAGTGACTGTGCTGCTTAAAGCAGTTTCCACAAAACTCTTGTCCACATTTAGGACATGATATCAATTCTCCAGGTCTGTATCCTACAAAACATTTTGAGCATGCAAATGGATTCATGATGTTCTATTTGTCTTCTGGTACTTAATCTTTAGTCAAGTGAGCTCTTTCAAATTCAATCTTATCCCATGGGAAAACAACATATTCACATCCGCGTGTTTTCTTCCCATATACTAAATTTTCTGGATATGTGATGCCTTTTCTAGCAACAAGTGTTGCATACAAAAATTTTTTTGGGTGTTCTACTCTGGGAAATATTTTCCTAAATGTATTACCTGAATCATAAATGTCGTCAACAAACAAAGTCTTCTTGAAGATTTTCTTTCCATCTACTTGAATTACCTTTATGTTGAAATAATCAGCAACAAGTCTTGCAGGAACTAGTCCTCCACGCGATACTGTTGCAATTTTGTCAAACTCAAAACCTGTTTTTTCTATTTTTTTTACCAGTAATGATACGTGTTGTTCTATCTCTTTCCAAGTTAGGTAAGAGCTTCCCTTCCAGTCATTCTTTGTTGTCAATTGGACTTGGTTTATTTTGTATATTATTAATTATTTTGAAAAAATCCATAATTTAGATTGCACTAAATAATTTAGCCATAGCTAACTTTTATATGAAGAATAAACCATCATGTAAACTACCGCACAATGTCCTTGCCTAGTTCTAGATTCTCAAACCTTGTTCATTCCCTTAAAAGATTCATAGCGTATTCTGGACCTGCATTGATTGTCAGTATTGCGTACATTGATCCTGGGAATTATGGAACTGATCTTCAGGGAGGTTCAGCCTTTGGATATTCATTATTGTGGGTAGTGTGGCTCTCTAGCGCCATGGCAATGCTGGTTCAGTATCTATCGGGAAAGTTAGGAATTGCTACAGGCAAAAGTCTTGCTGAATTATTGCGAGAAAAATTAGGGAAAAAAATGTTTGTCATACCATATTGGTTGAGTACAGAAATAATGGCTGCTGCCACGGACTTGGCAGAATACCTTGGTACTGTAATTGCATTAAATCTCTTATTTGGAGTTCCAATGATTTATGCTGCAATATTTGGCGCAGTTGATGTAATTCTAATACTTGCACTCACATACAAAAAGTTCAGGGTTTTAGAACAAATCTTCTTGCTCTTTGTGTCTATCATTAGTTTTGGATACATCTACGAACTGTCTGTGGCACCTCCAAGTATAGAAGAGATACTCAGTGGCTCACTTTTGCCACACTTTGCTAATCCGAATGCATTGTTTGTATCAGTTGGAATAATTGGCGCCACTGTGATGCCACACGTTGTATTCTTACATTCTTTTTTGACAAAAGAAAAAGCAAACAACAAAACGGCTGAAGAAAAGAAAAGAATGCGCAGATTTCATCTTGCAGAAACCATATTTTTGCTCACCATTGCTGCGCTTGTAAATGCTGCAATATTGTTGATGGCCGCAGTAGCCTTTTATCCACATAATTCTCAAATTCAATCAATCTCGGAGGCATACAAGACTCTTGTACCGCTATTTGGAATATCTGCAGGAGTGGTATTTCTCATTACTTTACTCTCATCAGGTATTGCATCATCTGTTGCAGGAACATTGTCAGGTCAAATAATAATGGAAGGATTTCTAGGAAAAAAAATAAACGTCTGGTTACGAAGAATCATAACACGATTCATCAACGTAGTGCCTACAAGTCTAGCCATACTTTTTGGATTTGACCCGTTGCACATATTGGTGTATAGCCAGTTCATCTTAAGCATGTTAATCCCACTTGCAGTAATACCTGTCGTAATTTTGACTATGAATAAAAAAATAATGGGTGAATTTGCAAATAGAAAAATAACTACAATAGTATCCTGTATTTTTGTTGGAATAATCTTGTCATTTAACGTCCTATCACTTGTAGGCAGACAGTAAAACCATTTCTATGTGACTACCTTGAATTGGATGTTTTTCTTTTTAAGAAAACCAATCAATTGTTCCGCATGTTTTTGATCTTGAGTTTCAAGGCTCAATGTTACTCCTGCTGTTCCTGCAGGTATACTTGAGCTAAGTCTATCATGAATTACATCGACAATGTTTACGCTAAGTGAAGATATTTGGTCTACTACTTCTCTTAATGCCCCTGGTTTGTCAGTCAGGAGGACAAATATCTTTACCATTCTGCCCATCTCTGTGAGGCCTTTTGATACAATTTGTCCTAACAAGTACATGTCAATGTTTCCTCCAGATAGGATTGGAACCACCTTCTTTCCCTTTGCAGGTTTTTTGTCAAGAAGATATGCTAACGCAACTGCTCCTGCGGGTTCTACGACCATCTTTGATCTTTCCATCAAAAGAAACATTGCTTTTACGATTGTAGAATCGTCAACTAGCACAATATCGTCGATTAGTTCATTAATTATCTTAAATGTGGATTGACCAGGTGTTTTTACTGATATTCCATCTGCAATAGTTCTGTGTCCTGATACTGATTGCAATCTTCCTGCATCAAATGATTTTTTCATTGCTGGAAAACCAGTAGATTGTACTCCTACTACCTTTACCTTGGGTTTTTTGGTCTTGACTGCTTTTAAAATTCCTGCTGCAAGACCTCCGCCACCAATAGGAACATAAATTTCATCAACATCTGGAAGGTCTTCCATGATTTCAAGTCCTATTACTCCTTGAGCCGCAATTACTGTCTCATCATCAAATGCGTGAACTATTGTAGCACCAGTCTTTTGTGCAAGTTCTGCTGCTTTTGCTGAAGATTCGTCATAGACTGATCCTTCCAATATCACATTTGCTCCATAGGATCTTGTGGCAGAGACTTTGGCAGGAGAAGCATTGACAGGCATTACAATTGTACATGAAATTTTTTCCAAGGCTGATGCGTATGCAACTCCTTGAGCATGATTTCCTGCAGAAGCTGTAATGACCCCTTTTCGTTTTTCTTCTTTTGACAAACTCGCAATCTTTGCATAAGCTCCACGTACCTTAAACGAGCCAGTTTTTTGTAGACATTCTGATTTTAGATATATCTTTGAGCCTGTCATCATGCTAAATGAGTGTGAACTCTCAAGAGGAGTCCTACGGATAACATTGCGTTGAATTTTTTGTGATTTTAGTATGTCATCAAAAGTTACATTCATCAGATTTTTCATCCCGTCTTAGTATATTTGGGTTATTGATTGTGTTGAACCCAAAAAACAATCTATAATTTATAGAATTTATTGATATTCTAATGAGAAAATATGAAATTAATGCATTATTTACCAAAGTTTTAAGGGATCAAGAAAGGCCTAAATAATATTCTGAGAAAATTAGAGATCTAAGTCAAGAGTGTCATAACGTCTTTCTGTGGTGTCTACTCCCCAAACTGTGACACCATGAAAAATGGCCTTGACCTCTTGACTAATTGTATTATTTTGTAAAATCACTTTAATATAAACAATTTTTTAATTTTTTAAAATTTTTATGATATTATCCAAATGTGAAAGTAAATTTGTCTTTGTTTGCTCTGCAATTCTTGTCAGATTGATATTTCCCTCACGTATGTTGTTTTTTAGATATTCCAAATTGAAATTGCACAGACATCCTTCTTCGGCAGCGATCATTTTATTTTCATCAATTAAGACTGGCGTGGTGTGATATATCTCAATTAACATATTATCTAACTCTTTGAATAGTCTGTCTCTGTTTGATACGAGCCGGGTATGTTCTTGGTGTGAGACCTCTATTGATTTTACAATCTCCTGAGTCATGTCTTCTCGATTGAACAAAACTTCGAATAGTTTTTGTTCATCAAGGTCGGCATATCCTTCTTTTTGTAATTTTTCCTGTATTATCTTGTCATTTTCAGGTCCTACCTTGACCTGTAAATTAGATATCATGTCTGAAATATCTGCTAGTTCCTTTTGTATTTCTATTACCTTGTGATCAAGTTTGTAAAATAACAACGCATGGTACTGCAATGACATGTGTGCTGAAAGAAGATAGTTTCCTTCTTTTATCTCAAATTTAATAAATATGCGTCTAAGATCTTTTTCTACTGTAGATGATACCCCTTGGTTGTCCCAATCAGGTACACTTTTTAGAAGATTAGCAAAGAATTGTCGTATCAAAGCCGGATCAAATGACTCTTGATCTGTAACTGTTCCATCTCCGAGCATCACTTTTATGGATGCCTTTTTTGTCAAAGCGGTAACGTGTTCAAGAAATAAGGTACGAACAAGTTCTGCCTTTTCGCTCAACAATTTTACAAAAGGTTCTGGATTGCTTGATGGTATCTGCACATCAATTTTGTAGAATTTGCCACATAAAATCGGTATGCACTTTATATACTATTTACGCACAAATTTACCATGAGAAGGCAAAAAACCTCAAAATCATCGTTTAAGAAGATTATATGTTGGAACTGTAACGTGGAGATAATCCAATACTTTGATATAAAATACAAGGGAGAAAGAGGAGTATGTCCTGTGTGCGGAGCCAATTTCCCACTGGAATGATTCAAAATGAGCAATGAGAAAGAATCCAAGCCAGATGAAAAGACTACTATGAACATAGTTGACATGATGTTAGGAGGCGGTAAATCTGGCATTCTTGACACTGAAACTCTCATAAAAGAAACTCAGAAACGAGTATGGAGTTCGCTCAAAAAAGGATACGAGTATGATTATTCAGTAGATGAATCAGATTCATTTCTTCGAAAGCACGTTGCTCAAAAAATCCACATGCTTGTGATGTTTGTAGATCTTGTAGGCTCTACTGACATGGCATTACTTTTACCACCAGAGAAACTCGGAATTATAATCAGTTCATTTTCACAAGAGATGCGATCAGTGATACGTCATCATGGCGGTTATGTTCTCAAATATGTTGGAGATGCAGTAATTGGATATTTCATTGCAGAAGAAAGTCCTCTTGTGGTCTCAGATAGTGCGGTAAATTGTGCACGAACCATGATTGATGTCATAGAAAGAGGAATAAATCCAATACTGAGTGAGTATGATTATCCAGAACTTCGTGTAAAGATAGGCATGGATTTTGGAGAAAATGTAATTGTTCGATATGGCTCTGACCAAATAAAATCACATGTAGACATATTAGGTCCAGCTGTAAGTATCGCAGCAAAAATAACTGCACTTGCAAAACCCAATCAAATTTTAATTGGAGAAGACATTTATGAAAAACTTCATCCTTCACTAAAGAATCTCTTTGAACTTATGAGCTGGAATGATCATGTTTGGTCATATCAAGACAAGAAGACAGGTAAAGCGTACAGAGTTTACGCAATGCATACTTAGATTGTGAATTTACCAGGACATTCTACATGTTCATAATGATGATCTGTAAATTTTTGGTCAACAATATACATTACAATTTTGTATAAATCATTAGAATCTATATTTTTTTTACACTTTATACAATGCATTGATATTGTTTTTGACATTAAATTAAAGTCGATCCGGGCATTCTATAAGGATCGGAGATCGATAGAATTTGATAAAAAATGACTAGTACTTGACATGTCTCTATATCTAATGCCTGATTTTGTGAGTAAACATGAAATAGAGGAATGGGAAAAATTTCATTATGTGGCCTTATGATTTGAGAAGAATGATGGAAGTCTTTGGACAACCAATGGATATGATGAATTCTCCTTTTGCATTTCCAAGATTACCACCACGTGTAAACATACCATCAGGCCTATCAAGTGCAGGAAACGTGAAAAACCGCATAGTAAAAGATGCAGATATGATGACACAAAAACTTGCAGAGCATAACATAATGTTTCAGAGATATGCAGCAGGTCTTTTCAACATGACACCAAACATGTTCATGCCTGGGCATCCTATGCATTCAAGGATGCATGCAATTGATATGCTCAGCGAAGAAAATGAAAGGCTGAAAAGAGAAAATCTTACACTAAAAGCAGACCTTGGAAAAGAAAAGAAAAAGTAACTTCCAACTTTTATAAAGTAATGTGTTTTAATTATGACTGTGAACAAGACTCCAAATCAAAAATGGAACGAAAAGATTGCAAAGCATAGAAACCAATGTCAGAAAATAATGGAGTTATCAAAATCAATTAGGTATGTTGGATTGATAAATGAATATGGAAGAACTTTAACAGGTATAATAAGACCAGGCCTTTCTACATTTCTATCAAACGAACCTGCAAGAAATGAATTCTTTCTTGTTTCAACAATGCTTACTATGAGAAACAAGACAAGTTCTGCAATTGGAGATATGGACAGTGCGGTACTAAGACATGACAAAGTTACAGTTATCATATTTCAGAGAAAAGAAGGGATTTACTATATCTCAATTAACAAATCTGTAACACCAGATGCTGTAAACGAAATTATTGGAAAAATTAAAAAAATTATTTAGAGTGGGGCAAACCCATGAAAACCACGAGCTTGTTTTGCACCATCATCAAATGATGGCTCAAATAAGGAAATCATGTACTTGTCAGGATCTAATACTATGCAATTCTTTCCTGCCTTGTGAGATTCTACCTCTCTGTAAACAGTTACATTTTTTGACTTGAGTTCTTTTACAGCTGAATCCATGTCTCCGACTATCAGTCCTATTACAATCCCGTTCTCAATTGAAGTTCCTGTGTTGATTTGTTTACTGGCAGGATGGAGTATTACTGTGGCTCCCTCTTTTGCCAATTCTACCCAATTTCCATGTTTGTTTTTGATTGGCAGTCCAATTACTTCATGGTAAAACTTTGTGGATTTCTCAAGGTCTGAGACTGCAAGAATTACGCTCCCAAGATGTCTTATATTCATACACACAATATGCACTAGGAGCGTTAAAAGAGTGATGGTGATTACACTACTTGAACAAGAGTTTCAGTACGTTCTACACCTTTTATGCTCTGTATCTCAGTTGTAACATCTTTTATTTCTGACAAGTCTTTGACATCTATCAGGGCTACTGCATCAAATTGGCCACTTACTGCAAAGGAGCTATACACTGACTTGACCATTCTGAGTCTCGCGGCTATGAGTTTTTTTGGAGATTTTACCAGTACTACGGCTTTGACCAACCCATATCCACCTCCACTTCAATCAGAGTTTCTGTAGAAACAATCTCTTTTATCTTTTTAAAATCAATCACAATGTTGTTTATTTCATCAATTGTACCTTGTAACACTACGGCAATATCTGCTCTTCCTGTTACAACCATTATCTCTTTGACTATTTTTCTTGCTTTTTTGAGCGAAGATATTACAGGATCAACCTTTCCTGGCTTGACAGTAATTAAACAAAGGGCTCTCATAGAGCCAATATGGCATGATCACGGATAAGTCTTTTTGATCTGAAAAAACTAATCGTCACTTGCTTCTTGTGAACGTGCCTCTTCCAAGTATGCTTTTCTTGCTTCAAGCTCTGCTTCTTTATCAAGACCTGTGTCATCCTCTACAACAATTATTCCATCATCTTCTTGAATAATGTCTTCTTTGAGTTTTGTTTTCTCTTTTGGCTTGGCCTTGGTCTCCTTCTTTGGAGCCTCTTTTTTTGCAGGCTTTTTAGTCTCTTTTTTCTTATCCTTTGTCATAAGACGATTATCCAACAAGTAGTATCATCCTTTTAAACTTGTCTTATTATTGCAATAATGATCATTTGAGACATAAATAATGAAAAAAAGACGATTTTCGTACTAGTTAAATCGATTTGAACTGCTAGAGTGTTTTTATCTTTTCAATTATTGCGTGATGGTCAGATGTTGGTTCAGTTGACAGAATAAGTATTCCATCTTTTTGAAATATTGTCAACAGTTTTACTTTTCCTTTTGATTCTACAATCCAATCCGTATTTCCAAGCTTATCAGTAAACATCTTGTCCATCATTGCTTTGACTGAAACCTGATGGTGTGCTAATGCTGCCAGATCTTTGTCAAGCAAAGGAATTACCCCATCTTTTCTTGCAGTTGATACTAGTTCACCATTGACTATCTTGCCTGCAAATCTAATCTTTGGGTCAAGTGCCAATACTTTTTTTGCATAATTTGCAACCTCAGTTGAACTCATTTTGAATTACATTCATCTTAATGAGGCTATACTATATAAGATATTTTCAATCACGAAGCATCAGGATTAATTTTATTAATTGTATCATTTGATTTTAAATCAAATTGGAAAAAAATCAAAAATTTCTTGTATCCGTATTGTGTGCAATTAGTATAGTAGGAGCTTTTGGAATTCCCCTAGGAGATCCAAAATTTATAATACAAGCATTTTCGCTGGAATTTTCATTTATAGCGCTAGCAGCAATTTCATTTAAAAAATTCCGTTATGCATACATTCCAAACTTCATAATAGCACTAGTTGTAATTATTGGAAATACCGTCTCTCCAAAACACCTTGAAATAATGTCTACTTTTCATCCTTTTTACAACGCAATTGTGTTAATAGTTGGAGGATACATATTACAAGGATTGTTACTTGTTTCAAATGCGAGGTCATTACAAGAATACAAAAAAACCCGCGTTACACAATGATTCACGCTGCAATTTTTCACGTTTTTTAATAATTTGTGCACTCTTTTGAGGTATTTTTGAACTAGAAGGTGCCGCCGGCAAGACTTGAACATGCGACAGCTCGGTCTTCAGCCGAGTGCTCTCCCGGGCTGAGCTACGGCGGCACATCACAATCTCCAATTTTCGGGGAATTAAAGTGTGTCTTTCTTATTTCTTCCAAGCAATATCTGAAATTTCTTTTCTTTTATTTACGGTTCTAGCTAGTACGAAAAGAAGATCTGATAATCGATTCATGTAAACTAGACAATTGTTATTGATTTTCTCGTTTTCTGCCAAACTTACAATATTTGTTTCTGCTCTCCTGCATATTGCACGTGCAAGATGAATATGTGCTGCAACAGAGTCTCCCCCTGGAAGTATGAAATAAGTTATGGGAGATAATTTTTCTTCTAATCTATCAATTTCCTTTTCTAAAAACAATATTATTTCAGAAGTTATTCTATTTGATTTATTTTCCAGATTCGGATTTGCAAGATCAGCCCCTACTACAAAAAGATCATTTTGTATTTGCACTAGCAAATCCTGAATATCTTTTTCAGGACCTGTTGACAGAATTATACCGATTGATGCATTAAGCTCATCAACGGTTCCATATGATAAAATTCTAGGGCTTGATTTTTTTACACGTTTGTTTCCTATCAATCCAGTAGTACCATCATCGCCTGTTTTTGTGTATATTTTCATGTTATTACATATTGTAATTGTCATTTTAATCTTGTTTGAAATATTTTCAAGATAATACCGTCAAAGATTAAAACAGGCAAGATATTACACCATAATGTTGTTTGATTTTTTTTATCTTGTTGCTGAGCTCAAAAAAGTGCCTCGTAGCGGGTGGAAAAACAAGGTTGGAATAGAACATCCCGAATCTGTTGCAGATCACTCATATGGCACAGCTGTGATGGCAATGGTCTTGTCCGATTTACATAATTTCGATACTGAGAAAATTATCAAAATGGCGTTATTACATGACTTGGCAGAATCAATTACTGGCGATTTCATGCCGGGAGAAATATCAAAAGAAAATAAAAAAACAGTAGAAGATGACGCGATGAAAGAAATTCTCTCAAAAATTCCACGCGATGTCGCAAACCAATATTCAGAATTATGGAAAGAATATTCAGAATTACAAACAAAAGAATCTGTGTTGTTGCATGATGTAGATAAACTAGAAATGGCAATACAAGCTGTCAAATATTCCTCAGAGGGTTTTTCTAACGAAAAATTGCGTACATTTTTAGAATCGGCTAAAAATGAAATAAAATCTAAAGAAATTCACGACATATTAGATACGATATCATATAAATAACAAGAAACAGTTTTTTTGTATATGCAATATTTTGTTGCCCTGAAGATGGGAGAAAAGCGAGTCAAAGAAGCTCGTGAGTACCTAAACAAATTATGTAATGATCAAGCCATGCCAGCCTTAGCACTCCGGGACAATAAAACAAACATTTGGGAACCAGTAGGACAAGATAATCTTTATGCAGTCTTGAGTGATGCGGGAGGGTATGTTTTATCTGAGACCACCGGATTTATGGTCGTAATATGTGATAAAAACGGAATATCAAAAGCTCTGGTTCGAGGTCTTGATACTGAAAGAAAGGATGCAATTGTATCAAGACTAAAGGCAGACAATGTTCCGGAACATGTCGGTGATGTAGTACTCCCAGTATGAGAAATCACATTTTGTAAATACAAAATACGAGTCAACATCAAGGTTAAATTAGTACAGACATCACATTTTAGGAAATGACAAAAAAGTTTTCTCATGAGATAGAGGTTAGAGGTCATCTCATTGATTCCATGATACTTACTAAAATTTTTGATGTCATAATGGATCTTAAAGGAGAGTTTCAAGTACAAGAGTTCAAAGTTGGAAAACAGAAAAAAGATGAAAGTTATGCAAAACTTGCCATCCAGGGAAACTCGCAAGAACATCTGGACAAAATATTGGAAGCAGTATATCGTGAAGGGGCTACCTCAAAGATTCAGCAAGAAATTTCACTCAAACCTGCAGCAAAGAACATGGTTATGCCTGATGATTTTTACAGTACTACCAACAATCATACCGAGATCTTCTACAAAGGCAAGTGGATACGAGTAGAAAACATGATGATGGACAAGTGCATCGTTGTAAAAAACAATCGTGCATTTTGTACACCAATACGTGATATCAAAAAAGGAGACATGATAATAATTGGCGAAAAGGGAATTCGTGTAACTCCTCCAGAAAGACCAAGAGAAGGAGTAAATCTATTCCAGTTCATGAGTAGTGGAAGCTCAAGTGAAAGACCAACACAACACATTGCAAGAAAAGTTGCAGAAGATATTTACAAGATAAAAAAACAAGGTGGGAAGATTGTACTTGTTGGAGGCCCTGCAATTGTACACACTGGAGCATCGGATTCTGTTGCATCATTGATAAAAGCAGGGTACATCAATGCAATTCTTGCAGGAAATGCACTAGCAGTTCATGACATTGAATATTCTACACTTGGTACATCACTTGGAATGAATGTCCAGGATGGGACACTTGCAGTGCGAGGACATCGAAATCACATGCAAGCAATAAACTCAGTTTTCAAAGCAGGATCAATTCTCAACATGGTCAAAAACAAGACATTGACCAAAGGCATAATGTATGAATGTGTAAAAAATAAAGTTCCGTTTGTATTGGCAGGTTCACTTCGAGATGATGGACCATTACCTGATGTTATTACAGACATGACAGTGGCTCAACGCAGGTACAAGGAGATTGTAAAAGATGCAAAACTTGTCATTATGGTTTCCACAATGCTTCATTCAATTGCAACTGGAAATATGCTTCCAGCAGATGTCAAAGTAATTGTAGTGGACATTAGCCAGCCAACTGTTACAAAACTTATGGACAGGGGTACATGGCAAGCATTAGGAATAGTTACAGATGTGGGTGCATTCCTGCCTCTTGTCACACAAGAGATTCAAAAATTAGCAAAATAGTATTAGAATACTTTGTAAACCCGTTGTTATCACGCATGGTACCAATAGAGTAGTTTTAATTTTTGAATCTCTTTAAAGTTACAAATGACAATTAGTAAATTTCAGAAAGTAACTTGGTTCACAAGGCATTATCCTGTCCCAGTCTTATCCTTAATTGGACTTGTGGTAGGAATAGTTCTGTATGTAATACATGACGACCAGTATGGAAAAATTGCGTGGATGATAACATTGATTGGGGGTGGAATCCCTGTTATCTGGCAGACAATACGGGAGATTTTACACAAACATTTTGTTTCAGACATAGTAGCAATGCTTGCAATCATTGTATCAGTTATACTCAACGATGCTTTTCCCGGAGTCATAATTGTCTTGATGCAATCAGGCGGCAAGGCATTGGAAGATTATGCGTATAGAAGAGCATCATCCTCACTTGACAATTTATTATCTCGAGCCCCAAGGGTTGCACATAAGAAAATTGATCACACCATAAAAGAGATTCCCGTGTCTGAGATAAACACAGGAGATCTTTTGGTAATCAAACCTGGAGATTTGATTCCAGTAGACGGAGAGATAACAAGCAAGCATGCTAGAATTGATGAATCTTCGCTTACTGGTGAACCACTACCAAAAACAAAATTAAATGGAGATCCTGTGTTTAGTGGAACAATAAACATCGGAGATGCATTTGACATCAGGGCAACAAGAAAAAGTGAGGAAAGTCAATATTCAAAAATTGTAGAACTTGTAAAAAAAGCCCAGCAGGAAAAAGCCCCGATTCAAAGACTTGCAGACAAGTATGCAGTATGGTTTACCCCACTTACGCTTGCAATAAGTGGAATAGGATGGCTTGTCACAAATAATTTTGAGACAATATTGTCTGTTCTTGTTGTGGCAACACCATGTTCTCTCATCTTTGCCACCCCTGTTGCAGTAATCAGTGGAATAAACAGAGCTGCAAAATCAGGAATTATAATAAAAACAGGTGCTGCAATAGAGCAAGCTGCTAGAACTCAGGTTGCAGTCTTTGATAAAACTGGAACTATCACTCATGGCACGCCTGTAGTTGAAAAAATAATATCTTTTGATGGAATTTCAAGCGAAGATATCCTCTTAAAGACCGCAAGTCTTGAACAACTCTCTTCTCATCCAATAGCTTCCATGATTGTCCAAAAGGGAAAAGAAAAATTTCAAAAACTGCTAGAGCCAGAGAGTTTTCGAGAAATAGCAGGAGCAGGAGTAGAAGGAAGAATTGGTTCAGATTACATCCTGGTTGGAGCTCCCAGCATATTTGAAAATACAGGAATAGATATTTTGAGTAATGGGGTACTGACAGATACTGTAAAACCAGAAGGACGCATGGTTGCATTTGTAGCAATAAATGGAAAGTTGTCGGGTGCAATAGTATTTGGAGATGAGATACGACCTGATGCAAAATCCATGATAAAAAAACTTGAATCAATTGGAATCAAAAAAACAATCTTGTTGACAGGTGATGCTACAAGTAATGCCAAAAACATTTCAGAACAAGCAGGGATTTCTCATTATGAAGCAGAATTAGTACCTGAAGAGAAGGTGATTGCAATAAAGAAACTACGTCAAGAGTTTGAAAATGTAACTATGGTTGGAGATGGAATTAATGATGCACCGGCACTGGCTGCATCAACAGTTGGAATAGCAATGGGAGCAAAAGGAACTGCAATATCTGCAGAGGCGGCAGACATAGTTTTGCTTGTAGACAAGGTTTCCAAAGTTGTAGATGTGATAGAAATAGGAAAAAGGACTATTTCTGTTGCAAAACAAAGTATCATAGTTGGTCTTGGATGCAGTTTCTTGTTCATGGGTATTGCCATGTTTGGTCATCTTCCACCTGCAATAGGCGCAATGATACAAGAAGCACTAGATGTCAGCGTCATCTTGAATGCATTACGAGCAAGATGATTTTTCATTTCATGTTTTTGTGATGCCCATAGCTACGCATTATCTCAACAACTTGACTATCCTCTACTTGATCAAACGAATCATAAAACTCTCCCACTGCACCAAATATTACCGGCTCATGTAGTACTACAACTTCTGCTACTTGACGTAATTTTTCAACAGTATCCCTAGGCCCAACAGGTATAGCAATTATGATTCTTTTTGGATTTTGCTTTTTTATCCATCCAAGTGTTGCAAATACTGTGGCACCTGTTGCAATACCATCATCTACAACTACGACAGTTTTGTTTTTTAGATCATAGTCAAGCCTTCCTCGAAATTTTGTCAACCTTCTTTTGATTTCTTGGAGTTGTTCCGCAATTTGCTCATCAATGTAATCCTGCGTAACTCCTAGTGAATTTATCAGATCAGAGTTTGGAAAAAAACTCCCATCATGCATGACTGCACCTATAGCAAGCTCTGGATTGTATGGTGATCCAATTTTTCGTGATACTACAATATCCAATTGCAATCCAAACGTCTTTGCGATTACATCCCCCGTTACAACACCTCCTCTAGGAACTGCCAAGATTACAGGATCTTCGTTTTGTATCCCTTCCAGATTCTTTGCAAGTCGTTGTGCCGCATCTACTCTATCTCTGAATTTCATTTTGATCCACTAACATTCAAGTATAAAATATTTGAAGCATCACTCAGATTATCAGACATGGTAATTGTCTATCGTAAAACAAATATCTAGATTATCATCTGTGACAATCAATCATAAAATTTAATTTTGAAAGTTGTCAAACTATGATGATGAATAGAAAATACAAGAATATCTTGGTGCCATATGATGGTTCCAAACATTCTCAGAAAGCATTAGGGATGGCAGTGGACATTGGAAGTATGTTTGGCTCCACATTATATGTGGTAAATGTGGCAGATTTGAGTACTGTGAGTCCTCCTGGTTGGAATCTCTCACAGGGAACCAGAAAAACTATTTCCCAGATAACAAAATCTGTAAAAAATACATCAGAACTGCAATTAAAAAAGATACATGAAAAATATCGAGATTCAGGAGTATCTATGAAAGAATTTGTTTTAGAGGGAAATACTGTTGACAAATTATTGAAATTTGCACAAGATAAAGAAATCGACTTTATAATAATTGGAAGCAGGGCCTATCTGGAATCTCAAAAATAATGACACTGGGAAGTACAAGTAGAAAGATTTCAGAGATGGCAAAATGTCCTGTAACGATTGTGCATTAGTACAAAGATCATGGCGGAGTTAGACTGGTATCTGCTTGCCCTTTTCTGTTTATGAGATAAATTCCAACAATCATGACACAGATTGCAGATATCTGAAATTCACTTATCTTTTCATGCAAAAATAAAATTGCAAAAATCAATCCAAATACTGATGATGTTGCAAAGATCACTATTGTTTTGACAACTCCTATTATGTGAAGTGATTTCAAAAATAAGAACAATGATAATGCAAATCCAACTATTCCTAACAAGAGTATGAATGGTATGTCACCTGAAGGAATCAAGATAGGAATATTTGCAGCAAATACAATAATGAGTAAAATTAGACCACCTATGCCTGACTTGAATTGGGCTATCTTCAATACATCAACTTTTTTTGTAATTATTTTGCTGACATTGTTATCAATTGCCCAAAAAAGAGACGAGCCAATGACCATCAAACTTCCAATATCCAGATTTATAATGCCTGTTAATTCCGGAGTACTTGTAACGACTGTCGCTCCTACAGTTACCATTGCAAGTCCAATGTAACCAACACGGTTGATTTTTTCTTTGAAAAACAATATTGCAATTATTACTGTAAATACAATCTCAACATTTGATAAAACAGCAGTATTTGATGCAGATGTAAGGCGAAGCCCACTAAAAAACAAAAGCGGCGCAATTACTGCCCCTGCCATGGCAATTAGTATTATTTTCAAGAGATCCTTTCTTTGAAGGGTTGTTTTCTTGGTAACAGTGGCAGGTGTAAGTGCTATTGCTGAGACAAGATATACTATGCAGGTCAGGACAAGAGGATTCATGGCATCCAAGGTAGGCTTTGCAAGAGTAGTTACCGAACCAAAACACAGTGCAGAAAGCACTGCTGCAAAATATCCAAAACCACGCGATTTGAAATTCAATATTGCAAATCAAGACAATTTGTTATGAAAGTGTTATGAAGGATCATATCCTTGCAGTACAAGATAGTGTCTACAACCTGGATGTATTTTTAACTTGTATGCATATTTCCCAGCCACGATAAGAACCTGAGAACTTAATTATTCATATAGTATGGTATTGAATATACTTCCATGAAACTAAAAGACAAAATTGCAATTGTCACAGGTGCATCAAGTGACATCGGATTGGAAATATCAAAAAAGTTTGTGGAAGAAGGTGCAAACGTAGTATTACTTGGGAGAGACCTACCCAAGTTAGAAAAAGCCAGGAAAACTATCAAAGATTATGCTACAAAAACAGTTGCACTTGCGTGTGACATAACAAAAGAACCGCAAGTTATTCAAACGGTAAATCAGATAATGGATCATTATGGAAGAATAGACATTCTAGTAAACAATGCAGGAATAATTACAGACCCAATACATTTTCACGAAATGACTGACGATGATTGCAATTTATTGGTAGACACCAACTTGTTTGGTACATTCAGAATCACAAAGTCAGTTCTAGTGAAAATGCTTGAAAACAAAAATGGTGGTTCAATAATTAACATTGGCTCAATATCTGCAGAAAGAGCAATACCGAAGGTGCATCTGACAGTATATTGCACCACAAAAGCAGCCATAAACATGTTCACGAAGGGCTTGGCAGTAGAATATGCACGAAGAAACATCAGATGCAATTGTGTCAATCCGGGAATAGTAAATGCAGGAATGATAAAATCATACCTAGACTATCCTGAGGCAAGAAAAGTATTGGAAGATAGACAACCTTTGAATAAAATTGGGGAACCGACAGATGTAGCAAACGCTGTGACGTATCTGGCATCTGATGACGCCAAGTGGATTTCAGGTGTGATACTCAACGTAGACGGCGGAAAATCAGCTTCAGAAGGATAGTTTTTTCTAAAAAACTTCTGGAAATTTATTCTATTCTCTTGTATATTGCCTTGAAATCTTCTGCAAGTCTATATGCAATGTTTTCAAGATGAGTTACTTCAGTCATGTTGGTCTTGCCAAGACCAATTTGTCTCATCATGGTATTACATTTGTGTACCTGCATATGATCAGCACTATTGTCTTTGCTTGACCATGCTTTGAAACAATCGCTAAAATCAAGACAGAAATTTAGTATGATTAATTCCCATCCTTTGTTTGATGTAGGATATCCTATCCCATTAGCCAATTCGCGAAATTCGTTACTCTTGTCAGTAAATAGCATCTTTAGAGATTTTTCTGCCTTTTTTGAATCATAGTTATCAAGTGCATTTGAGCCTTGCATGTTAAGCCATCTGGGAACCATTCTATTTTAAGCTCACCTTTACCAAATGTCGCTGTCAGTGTAGCACACTACAATGTGACAAGCAAAATAAAGAAAAGAACAATATCAAAAAAGATAATCCCAAAAAATACGACGTCGGAGAAAAACAGAAAAAACAGTGAGAGATTCACATGGCAACTTTCATGTATCCATCAAGAATGTGAGAAGATTGCAAAATGTCATTTCAACATTGTGTCAGAAATCTTGTATGATAACCAGGATCAGTCTTAAATAATTTGTACACGTATTGTATATTGGACGGAAACGCGGGGTATTGACCCAACGTGACGTACAGAGGTATGGCAGGTAAAAACACGTTTCCGTCTCTTCTAGTTTAATCAGTGTGGAAAAAATCTCAGATGGGATCAATGTTATGAATCGAGAATCTTAAATAATCACAAATCAAGTCCTAGGTGTTGCAAATCAGATCACTTGTATTATTACTAGTCATAGGTGCCATGTTTACGTCATATCCAGCATTTGGTCAGACAAGTCCTATAACAGTACAAACAGACAAGTC
The DNA here is from genome assembly GCF_900143675.1 of Candidatus Nitrosotalea sinensis. NCBI lineage: Archaea > Thermoproteati > Nitrososphaerota > Nitrososphaeria > Nitrosotaleales > Nitrosotaleaceae > Nitrosotalea > Nitrosotalea sinensis. The sequence continues at coordinate 129,417 of NZ_FRFC01000004.1, read as the reverse complement.
GTCATATGCAGATGGTGATACCATGATAATTTCAGGAAAGGTAACCGACCAATTGAATATACCAATATCAATAGTGATAAAAAATGGACAGACACCTGTTTACATTGCACAAGCAGATGTTGATCCTAGCACATACTCGTATTCAGTTCAAGCTGTTGCAGGTGGAAACTTGTGGAAAAGTGCTGGAACATATGAGATTGATGTCACCTACGGAGGACCTGATAAAACAGCAAAGACAACATTCCAATATACTGGTACAACACAAACTATCCCTCCAACAAACAATGCTACATCTTCTCAAGGCCAAACAGTTCCTGCAATCCCGGAGTTTGGCCCACTTGCTGCTATGATATTTGCAATATCAATTATGGCCACCCTGATATTTTATGTAAAAGCAGGCCATTCTTTTAGGATCCAATAACAATATAATCAAGTAATTATCACGAACAAAAACCAAGTGGTTTGTTTTTATACGCCATCATTCTGTCACAATTGAGGACAAGATAACAAAATGAGCTCACCCCAAGTAATATACCAACATCTCAAAGATGTAAGAGAATTAAAAGTAGCAAAAATAATGAAAAAGCCAACAATCCTTGATTCATCTTTTGTAGCATCAAAGACAATCGGAGTGCTGGTAAATTCTGATTCTTATGACGCATTTTGTATGGAAGGAAAAGACGTCTTGACAATTAGTGCACGAGAACTATTAGGCGTCAAAGACATTGAAAGTACAAAGATAAGATCATTACTACGAAAGATTCAGCCACTTTCTAAAAATGATACGATAGAAAAAGCAGCTGCGATATTGTCTCATTATAGAATGCGTTCTGTCCCAGTAGTTGAAAGAGATGAAATTGTTGGCATAGTAAATGGCAAAGACATTGTAGAATTATTACACAAGCAGGATTTGAAATGGATATCAGCAAATACAATACTTACTGCAGACCCAATCACGGCAAACAGCAGTGATTCTATTGCAACTGCACGAAAGATAATGACAACAAAAAGAATTGATCATTTACCAATAGTAAAAAATGGCAAAGTTACCCAAGTCTTGACATCAATGCATTTATTGCAAGTGATAAAACCTGGCGAAAGACTCGGTTCAGGACTCCGAGGTTTGAATCTAAAAAAGAAATACCAGACACAGATTGGAAATATCGGCAGCACACGAATTCCAAACTTGAATACCAATGCTCCACTTAGTTCAGTCATAGAATCAATGCTCAAAAATGACACATCATGTTGTTTGTTGTCATTGTGGGGGAATATACATGGAATAATAACATACAAGGACATCATCAACATACTAGAGTCCAAGATACCAAGTGAAGTTCCACTTTACATAGTAGGACTGCCAGAAGATTATGACAGCTCTGAGATTGTCAAAACAAAGTTTGACAAGATAATTCGAAATCTCTCAAAGGTCTATCCAGAAGTAGAACAAGCAAAAGCATCAATCAAGACAATTCACAATCCTTCAACTAACAGACCACATTACCAAGTAGCAGTCAGAATAGCAAGCCCATACAGGACTTACAACTATACAGAAAGTGGATGGGATCTCTCAAAGATTTTCGACGCAATTGGAAGCAAAGTGGTAAGAAACCTATCCCAGAGAAGCAAGAAACGCTGGAAGACTACTATTAGAAAAGTAGACAAGAAAGATATCTTCTAGACCTTCATATCTTTTGATTTGAAAAAATCTTATCGTAAGATCTAATTGGATCTTCTCAAGTTTTAAATTAAGAATCAGCATATAGTATCAGAGAATGCAACGCGACCTTCAGCTAACTTTGAGAATGGCAATTAGCTTTTTTGCTCTAACTATCATCTATTTGGCATTTTTGAGTTTTATTTCCATGTATTTCGGGCTAGGCATAGTTCCAATTTCAATAATTGCAGGATTGATGATTGGTGCACAATGGTTCTTCTCTGACAGATTGGTACTATGGAGTACTGGAACCAAGATTGTGTCAAAAGAAGAGTATCCAATATTGCATCAAATAATTGAAGATCTGGCACAAAAGGCAAAGATTCCAAAGCCAAGAGTAGGTGTCATGACAAGTGACGTACCAAACGCATTTGCCACAGGCAAGGGTCCAAAAAGTTCCGTAGTGGTTGCAAGTACAGGAATAATGAAGATACTGACAAAAGATGAGCTAGAGGGTGTGTTGTCGCATGAATTGACGCATATTAGAAACCGAGATGTAACAATCATAACTTTGGCCAGCCTATTTTCAACAATAGCATGGTATCTTATGCAATCTTCCATGTTTAGCTCCATGTGGGGAGGCTATGGATATGGTGGAAGGCAGCAACAAAATGGAAATATGTTTATCGTACTAATTGTAGCTGGAATTGTTTGGTTCCTGAGTTTTCTCATCATACGAGCCATCTCTCGATACAGAGAATTTGCGGCAGACCGTGGAGGTGCATACTTGACAGGAAAACCAATGAATCTATCCCGCGCATTAATGAAGATAAGCGGAGAAATAAAGACTGCTCCAGTACAACAACTTCAAAAAGTAGAGGGAATGAATGCGTTTTTCATCATACCTGCAGTATCAGGTCAGAGCATAGCACAACTTTTCTCTACACATCCACCAGTTACGGAACGTGTAAAGCGTTTGATGAGAATAGAACAAGAGTTGCGCAACTCTGACAATCTTGGAATTTAGTTTAGAAAAACAATTACCCCATTTCTGGACCTTGAGGCATGCCAGGCGGTGTTGATGGTCCTTTTGATGATGCTACGACATTGTCAATTCGCAGTATCATGTTGGCAGTCTCTGTTGCAGATTTTATGACTTGTTCTTTTACTTTGGAAGGCTCGATAATCTGTAATTTTTCAATATTTCCTACTTGCCCGTTTATTGTATCAATTCCGGCCCATTTTTCACCAGAGTTTTGTCTTGAGCGCAATTGAGTTATTGCATCAATTGGATTCATGCCTGCATTTCTTGCAAGTGCCAAGGGTATTGATTCTAGTGCCTCTGCAAATTTTTCTACTGCAAGCTGTTCCCTACCGGACAAGGTCTGAGCCCAAAGTCTGAGATTGTGTGAAACAAATGCCTCAGGTGAGCCCCCTCCATACACAATAAGCGGTTTTTCAATTACGTCTTTTACAACCATCAATGCGTCATGCAACGACCTATCTACCTCATCGATTACCCTCTGAGATCCTCCCCGTATCAATAATGTGACAGCTTTTGGATTCTTGCATCCTTCAATGAACACCCAGTTGTCATTTTCAATTGTTTTTTCTTCAACTGTTGCAGATTCGCCCAAATCTTTCCCAGTCAAATCATTTACGCTGCCTACTATTCTTCCGCCTGTTGCTTTTGCAAGCTTGGACATGTCGCTTTCTTTTATTCTCCTTACTGCAAGTATGCCAGCCTTTGACAGGTGGTGCTGAGCAATATCATCAATTCCTTTTTGACAGAGAAGTACATTTGCCCCGGATGATTTTATTTTCTCCACCATTCCTCGAAGAATGCTATCTTCTTCTTCCATGAAGGACTTGATTTGATCAGGACTTGAGATGTTTATCTTGGCTTCAAATTCTGTCTTTTCAATTTCAAGTGGTGCAGTAACTAGGGCAATTCTTGCATTCTCAATTTTTCTTGGCATTCCGCTGTGCACAATTTCCTTGTCTAAAACTATACCTGATATCAGGGTGCTATCAAGTACAGAACCTCCGGTCTTTTTTTCAATTTTTATGTTGTTCAAATCAACATTGTTCCCAGATGCTTTCTGTGTGACAACTGACAAGGCTGCATCTACTACAAGTTTTGCAAGATCTGCTGCTTCTACTGATATCAATTTGGTCTGCATTGTAGTTATTGCAATTTTTTCAAGAATGTCCCTGTTTTTTGGTTCGACTTTTTGTGAAATCTCTCCAAGCAGTGAGATTGCCCTCATAGCGGCTTTTTTGTAACCGTCTGCAATTATTACCGGATGAATGTCATTATCGATAAGACTTTCTGCCTTTTCAAGCAGCGCTCCTGCCAAGACTACGGCAGATGTTGTGCCGTCTCCAACCTCGCTGTCAGTTGCTTTGGCAACCTCTACCATCATCTTTGCTGCAGGATGCTGGACATCAATCTCTTTTAGGATAGTTGCGCCATCATTTGTTATTGTAATATCTCCAACAGAATCTACTAGCATTTTATCCATCCCGCGTGGGCCCAGGCTTGTACTAACAATCTCTGCAATTAGTTTTGCAGCTGCGATGTTGCTTCGCTGTGCATCTCTTCCGCGGGCTTGCTTTGAGCCCTCTTTTAGCACTATAACCGGGATGCCTTCAGAGGTTGTTTGGACTGATGCCATAATAGAACCATGATATTTTTTAATTTTATAACATGATGGAGATTTCCAACAATGATAATCATTAATGGTAAAGCAGGCATGTTATTTTTATACGTCAAATACAATAAACAACAAGGAAATGCAGAGCTCCAAGATGAAAAAAACAGAATTGGTAAAAACTCCCAGAGTGTTGCTTCTTGGCTTGCCAGGACCTGGGCTGATAGGTACAATGTCAATCACATATGTCATTCATACATTAAAGATGGAATTGATAGGTGAGATACAGGACAGTCCGGCATCCATAATCTTTGTAGACAATGGACAAATGGTAGGTCCTGTACGGATATATCAAAAAGAGAACATTTATGCAATTTTGTCAGACATTCCAATAGATTATGAAAATGCAATAGAGTTTACAGAATCTGTTGTGGATTTTTCAAAAAAGAACCGCATTGATTTGATTGTGTTCTTGTCTGGGATTCATGTTCCAGACAGAGATGTTATGCATTTGAAAACATATGGCTTGGTAACACATGAAAGCCTTGAGAAATTATTGTACGATAATTCCATACCAAAGTTTCTCTCAGGTGTGATAAGTGGCCCTGATGCTACCATTCTGTCATATTTGAGAAGCTCTGCAATACCCACAATTACATTTCATACCGAGTGCAACTATTTCTTTCCAGATCCTGATGCTGCAATGCAGACAATCAAGACTGTTTCCCAAATAATAAAAAAAGAGATAAACCTTGACGAGTTTAAAAAACAAATTGACTATCTGAGATTGCAAAACAGGCAACTCATGGAGGATACATTGAATGTATTACAAGCGCAAAAAGAGCCATCAACTGTTCCCCCGCAGATATACAAGTGATATATGATGAGTGATTTTGGAAAATTCATTGAAAAACAGATGGGCTCGTTTTTTGATGATACAGTCTTTAATGATTTTATCCACAAGGAATTGATTCCCTTGTCTCATCTAAAGGAGAGACATTCCAGTTGGATACTTGACATGGACTTGCCCATGGTGGACAAGAAGAACATAGAGATAACACATTCTGAGGACAGTATTACAATCAAGGCTAAACTGACAAAGACATTTTGTGTTTCAAGAGGAAACACTGTAACAGAGTTTGATTATTTCAAAAAGACCGTCAAGATTCCAGGCGGAGTGGACGCAAAACAAATCTCGGCATCATTTAAGAACGGCATTCTGAGAATCATGATGCCAAAACGAGTCCAGGGCAAGAAGATACCGATAAAATAATTTATTTTGTTTTGTGATTTCCGAGAGTGCAAAATATGCACAATGAATAGTATTTGCTCCAAATGTCACGGGTGCATCCACATTTGCAGTCACATTCTCGAAGCTTCAAGATGTCATCATAGGTTTATCTTCAAAGGAACTGGTATTTGTACGATTTGTACTAGTGCACTATGGTAACAGGGCAGGTGGCGTGCTCTGCAACATGTCTTGCGGTGCTTCCAAATCTCTTCAAGGATGCAATCCCTGTCATCCTCCTGCTTCCCATGATTATAAGATCAACCTTTGATTTTTTTGCTTCTTGTAGGATTGCATTTGAAATGTCATCATGGACAATCTTGTATGTCGCCTTGGAGCCATCCTGTCTGCATTTTTCTGTGACAGACTGCATCTCTTTTTCACCCTTGTCCTTTAGGGTTTTTACAACTTTTTGGTAATTTGTAGAAGCAACTCCTGAAAACAATGAATCGCTGATTGGATAATAATCTGGAACTACAAGCAAGAGATCCAGGCTTGCGTTAAAGTTTCTTGAAATATCTTTTGCTAATTCCAGTGCTTTTTTTGAAAGTGGCGAGCCGTCATACGGAACCAGGATATTTTTTAACAATCAAAACATCTCCTTTATTTTTTTCCTGTATTGTTCAACTAATTTGCCAAACTCTGCAAAATCTTCCTCAGACGGGCTCTGCATACGCATTGCATACTGGGACACAAATACGGTCAATGTGTTTCCCACCATCATGTTGAATATCAATTCTGAAAAATCTTTGACATTGGGAAATGCAACTTTTAGAAATGGAAGATATGTCCTTGTCTGGCCGGTCATTAGTTCCATGTTTTTCTCAACTGCTGTTTTTATGTCTGCAGGTATCACCACCTAGTTCACCAGGGCTATCTTGTGCTGGTCAAATGTATAATGGTGTGAGCACAAAAATACCATCTTTCCGTCAATGCTTCTAGCAGTAATTGAGATTCCGTTTAATTCTTTTTTGCAGACATGACATACAAGCGGCCTGACGTCTGATCTGACAAGTTTTTTCCCGTGTGGAATATACACATCTTGGATGATGAAACTATCTGCCATGTATCAAAGATCGACTCCAACATTATTAAAGTAATGGACAAATTCTCAAAAATGGTTTTTGTATAATACTGCGCGATCTGAAAATTTGACTAGATCGCTTGTTCATTCTCTGCGCCAGTTGCAATATCTACTGCGCGAGACAATTTGTACATGAATATTTTTCCGATTTTTGTATGACTGCGGATTATGTTCACTGTCTCGTTTTCATCCTTGTCTTCCACAATTACGGTAACGATGAACTTGTCTGTAAATTCTGGGATGAATGTCTCGGTGCCCTTTGCTGCATGTAGTGCGGGACCTACAGTCTTGCCTCTTCCCCTTACCTTCATGACTGTAATTCCACCAACGTGTATTTTCTTTAAAGCATCGCTTATTGCGCGAATGTCATTTTGTGGAACGATTGCATCTATCCTAATCATGCTGTACGAACCAGTCTACAGATTTGGGCCTAAATAATATTTTCTGCAAAATCTAGATTGCTTGCTCATCTTTCTTTGGTGTTTGGATGTCGTACGCTTCTGAGATTTGTGTGACAAATATTTTTCCAAATTTTGAAGATGAGCGAATTGCTGCAATGACCTCGTCTTTTTTCTCATCTGCAACTATTACATCAAGGATGAATCTTTCTCCAAATTCTGGAGTAAATACCTCTGTTCCTTTTGATGCATGTATCTCATGGGCCACGGTCTTTCCTCTACCCCAGCCCTTGTATGCGGTGATTCCGCCTACAGACAATTTTTTTAGCGCGTCGCTGATTGATTTTATTTCATTTTCTGGAAGTATTACTTCAATCTTTAGCAAGATGCAAGAGAATAAAATGCGAGATTAAAAAATCTTGTGGCAATTTTATAGATCGATCAAAAGATGTTGAAAAACAAATTTTTTTATACTACGTCTTTTCTATGATAGAAATCTTGCCAATTGATACAGGTGATACAGCCTGGATGCTTATTGCTTCCAGTCTTGTGTTGTTGATGATTCCCGCTTTAGGGTTGTTCGAAGCAGGATTATTACGTAGAAAAAACACTGTATCAATTTTCATGCAAATTTTCTTTGGGTTGGCAATTCTCAGTGTAATGTGGTTTACATTTGGATTTAGTTTGTCATTTGGTCCTGATACCGGAATGGGCCTTACTGGAAACATGGATTGGACATTCCTCAAGAATGTACCGTATGATTCAGGTTTGCATTATGCACCGACAATTCCTGGTGTATTGTTTGCAAAATTCCAGATGATGTTCGCTGTGATTACACCGTTACTGTTAACAGGTGCAATTGCAGAGAGAATGAAGTTTAGCGCGTATGTTATATTCATAGTAGCATGGAGTGGTTTGATTTACTATCCTCTTGTCCACTGGATATGGGGTGGTGGCTGGCTTGGTCAGATGGGAGTAGTAGATTTTGCAGGAGGCATAGTCATCCACACTAGTGCTGGAATGGGTGCACTGGCAGCTGCTATTGCACTTGGAAAGAGACTAAACTATGGTCCTTCCATCATGATTCCACATAGCATCCCAATTGCAGTTTTAGGTTCTTCATTATTATGGCTAGGTTGGTTCGGATTTAATGCAGGAAGTGCATTAGCATCTGGAAGCTTGGCAGGAAATACCATAATCAATACCCACATTGCATCATCAATTTCGGCACTAATCTGGGTAGGCTTGTCATGGATGAGAACAGGTAAGCCAAGTGTCATTGCGGCAATCAACGGTGCAATTGCAGGACTTGCAGGAATTACACCGGCATCAGGATATGTCAGTGTAGAGCATGCATTTGTGCTAGGAATCGCGATAGGAATTGGCTCGTACTTGGCAGTATTGTTCTTCAAGGAGCACTTGGAGATAGACGATGCACTAGATGTAAGCTCAGTCCACGGTGTTGCAGGAATAATTGGTTCACTTGGAATAGGAATCTTTGCAAGTTCACTTGTGAACCCAAGCGGTCCAAACGGACTCTTGTTTGGACACCCACAACAATTGCTCATCCAGGCAATAGGAGTAGGCGTTGCAGGTGTCATGGGATTCTTTGGAACATTTGCCATCATGAAGGTACTAGACAAGCTGATAGGAATCAGGGTTTCACCAAAGGTGGAGGAAGCAGGCTTGGACATCGAAGAGCACGCAGAGCGTGCATATTCTGATGAAGATGAATTTGGCAAGATGTAAGGCGTTATTTTCAAAACAGATAACCTCCAGTCTACTTTAATACATCTGTGAAATAATATCAAATCATGATAAAGATTCCAAGCAAGGTCCAGCAATTGTTCAAGAGCCAGAAAGTCATTGTCGTAGGCTCAGTAGACATCAACGGCCTTGCAAACTTGTCCCCTAGAACTTCGTTTTATTTTACAGATACTGCAGTTTACTGGCTTGACTTTTTCAAACACAAGTCGCAAGGAAATTTCAGGTCCATCCCGTGGGTAAGTGTAGGAGTCTTTGACAGAAAAGACTTGATAGGGTACCAGCTTAAAGGCAAGGTCAGCTTTGTCACGGATTCAAAAGAAAAGTCGAGGATAACTGACATCATTGCACGCTCTGCAACAGGAAAGACATCAAGCAAGATATTTGAGAGAATCAGCCAGAACAAGACGCCTGATGTCATCATGTTTACCCCCAAGGCAGTATATTCTCTTGATCCAAAAGAAGAATCAGGAGTTGCAATAGCAATGGACAAGAGCGGAGAGACTGTATCTCTTTTAGGAAGATAATTTCTTTCTCAAGATTTCAAGCGTAGTTGTGGGGTCGGCTTTTCCCTTGGTCTTTCTCATCACTTTGCCTACAAGATAGTTTATTGTGGCAGGGTTTTGTCTTGCTTCTGCTACTGCCTTTTCTTCCTCTTTGAATACCTCGTCGATTATTTTTTCTATAGAACCTACATCACTTACATGTCCCAAGTCCAGACTTGATATCACATCTGCAAGTGATTTTCCGGTCTTTACCATTTCTTGTAGTGCTAGCTTGCCAGAATTTCGTGTTATCTTGTTTGTAGTTATTGCATCTGCAAGATCAGAGATGTGTTGTGGTGATATCTTGAGCTCTAATTTTTTCTCTCTGGTGTCTGCAAATCCCATCAGGTCTGTTGTTATAATATTTGATACTTCTTTGGCATTTTTTTCATTATGAGATTTGTCAAACAGGTCAGAATAGAATCTGTCAGAGGATAATACGTCTGCTACCTGTGCAGGAATTCCATATTTTGTGATGTATCTTTCTCGTTTTGCAACTATACTTTCAGGCATCTGGTCCTTGATTTTATTTACAGTCTGGCTCTTGATGTTTACAATTGGAATATCAGACTCGGGAAGATATCTGTAATCTTGCTCTTCTTCTTTTGACCTTGATGATACTGTGATTCTTCTTGCTTCGTCCCAGTGTCTTGTCTCTGCTGCAACTTCGATTCCCCTTTCAACAAGGCTTTGCTGTCGCGTGATTTCAAAGTGTAATGCTTTTTCAATATCTCTGAATGAGCCTACGTTTTTGATTTCAACTCTATTTCCGTCACCTTCTGAAATGTTGCCGTCAACTCTCATTGCACCCTCAAGGTATGGGTCTCCAACCCCTATATTTTCAACCAAATCTGCCAAGACATTCAAGAATACACGTACCTGTTTGGGTGTCTCAAAGTCTGGCTCTGTTACAATTTCTACAAGAGGGGTTCCCGCCCTGTTGTAATCAACAAGTGTAAGCATTGATTTTCCTTCATAGACTAGCCTTCCAGGGTCTTCTTCTAACTGGATTCTCCTGATTCTGATTTGCTTTCCTTCAATCTCGATTTTTCCGTCAGAGCCGATGCTTGTGGGTCCGTATGCATTGTACTGGGTAATTTGGAAATTCTTTGGCAAGTCAGGATAGAAATAGTTCTTTCTGAAAAATCCAATCTGCTCTGGAATCTTGCACCCCAGGGCAAGTGATATCATTGCTGCTTTTTCAACTGCCTTTTTGTTTAGCATTGGAAGTGAGCCTGGCAATCCGACACATACTGGACAGATGTTGGTGTTTGGTTCAAGGTTTCTATATTCTGCCTTGCATGAGCAGAATAATTTGCTTTCAAGCTTTGTCAGTTGGCAGTGAATCTCTAATCCAATTCGTGTCATAGAGGTACCTCCGGAAGTGTGACTGTTTGTTGTAACGCATATGCTGCTTGGAGAAGTTTTTTTTCTTCAAATGAATTTGCAAACAACTGCATCCCAATTGGAAGGCCTTCTGTTGATATCTCAAATGGTACTGAAATTGCAGGGATTCCTGACAGGTTTGCGGTGATGGTATTGATATCAGTAAGGTACATCTTGAGAGGATCGTCAATTTTTTCTCCGATTTTAAATGGCAGTATAGGCATGGTGGGTGATATTAGAAAATCAACTTGCTTGAATGCATGGTCTAGTTGTGACTTTATCATTGCTCTAACCTTTTGGGCCTTGAGATAGTATTTTCCATAATATCCCGCAGATAACACAAATGCCCCAAGAAGCATTCTTCGTGTCACTTCGGGTCCGAAATTACTTCGCACCTTTGCAACATACGCCTTGAACTCGTATCCTTCAGTTCCAAAATCAAATCCGTATCTTAGGTTGTCATATCTTGCAAGGTTGCTGCTTGCCTCTGCTGATGCTATTGTATAATATGCTGCAACAGAATGCTGTATGGCATCAAGTGATATTGGGATACATTGTGCGCCTAGGCTTTCTAGTTTTGAGATTGCTCTTTTTGTGGCAGACTCGACTTGCTTGTCTACTCCTTGGCCTATCATTTGAGATATTATTCCAATTTTTTTGCCAGATATTCCTGTTTTGATGTCCTTGACATAGTCAACAGGAGGATTGTTTACTGTGGTATCATCATGTGGGTCATGTCCTGATATTATATTTAGTACAAGACCTATATCTTCCACAGTTCTTGCCATTGGACCTACCTGCTCTATGCTGTTAGAGTATGATACCAGTCCATATCTGCTGATTAATCCATATGTTGGCTTTAATCCTACAACAGAGCAGAAACTTGCAGGACTTCTAACAGAGCCTCCAGTGTCAGAGCCAAGTGATGCAAGACATTCTTTGGCACTAACAGCTACTCCGCTTCCGCCTGATGATCCTCCCGGTACATAATCTGTATTCCATGGGTTTTTGCTTGGGCCAAAATAGCTATGCTCTGTTGTCGAGCCCATTGCAAACTCGTCAAGATTTGCCTTGCCAATTATTATGGCATCTTGTGATTTGAGTCTAGATATTACTGTAGCATCATAGGGTGAGACAAAATTTTCAAGAATCTTTGATGCACATGTTGTTTTGAGTCCTGCAGTACAGATGTTATCCTTGATTGCAATTGGCATTCCAAAAAGAATTCCTGTTTTTTCTTTGGCTTTGATTTTTTTGTCAATCTCTTTTGCTTTTGCTAGAGCACCCGTATTGTCTACTGAGATAAATGCGTGAACTTTGCTTTCAACTTGAGATATTCTGTCTAGTGTCTTTGCTACAAATTCTTCTACTGATATAGTGCCATCTTTGGCTTGCGATACAAATTCTGTGGCAGAGATTCCTAGATTCATTTAAACCATTTTTGGTGCGCGGATGAAATTGTTTGGGTCTTTTTTTAGGTGTTCAATCAGAGAATCAGAATATGGAATGTACTTGTCGTCTCGCAATGCATCTGCATCAACCTGTCTTCGCAGGATATCATCAGAGTCAAACTCGACGCTGTCAAGGCTGTCAAAATATTTTATGATTTGCTCTACCTGTTTGATGTGTTTTTCAGGTTCTTTTAGATCTACTTTTACAAGGTCTCCAAGGTGCTCTATCTCTTTTTTTTCTACCATGGTATTTCCCACTATGGTGTCAGTCTGTCCACATCTCGTGGGTAGAATGTTGCGTCACGAATGTTCTCAGTGCCTGTAAGTGCCATCATCAGTCTTTCCAGTCCTATTCCACATCCTGCGTGAGGAGGAACCCCATAATCAAATACTCTCAAGTGATAATCAAATGCATCAAGCTTGAATCCCTTGTTCTTCATCCTCTCTTCAAGTTCGTTTCTTTTTTCAATTCTTGTACTGCCTGATGATAGCTCCAGGTCGCCAAACATCAAGTCAAATGATTCTGATGTCTTGTCATTGTCGCTTTTTGCTTTGACATAAAATGGTTTTGGTGCCAAAGGCCAGTCCTTGATAAAGTAAAATCCTGTGAGGTTTATTTTTTTGAGCTGTGACGGATACAGGTCGTCTCCCCACTTTGTCTTGGCTCCCGCATTTTGCATTTTTTCTACAAGTTCAGTATAGGTGTATTGCGGTATCTTGTCAGGAATTTCAGGTATCTTGTAATCAGTACTTTTCGTCTTCTCACAATATTCTTTTACTGTAGTAATTGATCTTTTGATGATATTTTCAATGTGTCCCATGATATCATTGTAATCTGAGAATGCTTCTTCAAGGTCTATTGAGATTGCCTCTGAGAGATGTCTGTTAGTTCTTGATGCTTCTGCACGAAATATTGGTGCAATCTCAAATACTTTTTCAAATGACAGTGTGAGCTGTTCCTTGTACAACTGGGGGCTTTGTGCAAGAAATGCCTCCTTGTTATAGTAAAATATTGGAAACAAGGCTGCACCTCCTTCTGTTGCAGTTGCAATCATCTTTGGTGTGTTTACTTCAAGGAATTGTTTTTCATATAGATAATCTCGAATTGATTTTAGCACCAGGCTTCGCATCTTGAATACGTGTTGCAGTATGTTTCGTCGAAGGTCTACTGCACGAAGCTCTAGTCTTGTATCAATATTTGGTACTGTTTTTGTCTGCCATGTAAATGGGGCAATTTTTTCAACTTGTGAGAATACCCGTAGCTCTGTAGGTGCAATCTCTACTCCTTTTGGTGCCTTGGGTGATGGTTTTACGGTACCCTTGACTGCAATTGTTGATTGCTCTTTTAGCTTGACTAGAGTTTCTTTGATATCGTCAGGGCAGACTCCTGCTTTTGCAGTAATTTGCATCTGGCCTTGCTTGTCGTTTAACAGTATGAATACTAGGTTTCCATGGTCTCGAACACTTGAGATCCACCCCATGACAGTTACTTGTTTTCCGTCCATGGATGGGTCCAGCTGGTCAGAATATGTTGTTCTGCGCCAGTCTCCAAGTTCTGTGCCTATCATGTTTTCATCAAATGTGACTTGTCTAGTGTTAATTTGTGTTACCATGAGGAGATTTGGTGTATTTGGTAGGTCGATCTTTCTGATAAATGGGTAAAAATGGACATTTTTTGAAAAAATAGGGTTAACTAATTTACAAAGAGGATCAATCTAAATTACGACTTTTAACGTCGTGACAATTCGGACAAAGGGCTTGACAATTATCAGAAGAATTATTGTTTCTATTTCCATCGATGTGATCGAATTGAAAAGAAGCAGAATGTTTTTCACAGTTTGCACATTTTCCTTTCTGCTTTTCCAAAACTTCATCCTTTATCAATTGTGAAAATCCTCTTCTAATGTTGTTAGAGGAACCAAGATTAGGTCTATCAGAAAAGTAATTTCGCGGAACTAGATTATGGCGTATGGCATAATCTTGAATTTGTTCATAGGTTATCTCTTTTTTCTTCATATGATCCCAAATGAAATCTTCGAAATCTCCCCTATCAGGCGGATAATAATTTTGAATTGTCCCTCCTTTCACAGGGTATTCTTCACCGTATTTTCTCCATGGTTTAGGCTCCTTTCCAATAACATTTTGACAGAGTTTCTGCATATCATCCAACTCATACTTTTTCAAGAGAATCTTCACCTTATTCTCAAGTTCTTTTCTGGCTTGTTTTTCCTCTTTGGATGTAAATAATCCTGTCAAATGTTTATCAGAATTATTTTTCTGATACTAAAAAATAAATAATTCCCAACAAATCATAATGTATTCTATAACATAGACAGTACGAATTTTTGTTCGTAATCGAGAGAGATCCTTTTCTACTCCTTGTCGATATATTTGTCTGATTTAGCATCAATTATTTATTGGGAATTATTTGTAAAAATTCTTGAAAAATTTCATTCTATTTCTTCTTGTATTGAGCCTAGTCATATGTAGTACAACCCCTTCTTTTTCCCAAGATTACAACATCCCATCATGGATAAAGAAAAATGCCAAGTTTTGGTCAGAAGGAACAATTCAGGATAATGATTTTACAAAAGGAATTGAATATCTAGTACAACAAGGAGTAATCAAGATCCAATCTATACCCAAAATGCAAGCAACTTCAAAGCACATCCCAAAATGGATAAAAAACAATGCGGAACAATGGGTAAATGGGACCATCAATGATTCAGATTTTGTCAAAGGAATAGAGTATCTAGTACAAACAGGAATCATACAGACAAATGCCACACAAAAATCAGAACAAAATTCTCAAACAGTGACACCTGATATCATTCCAACTACATGTACTGCTCAAGAAGACGGAATTTTACCAGATCCAAATTGTACACCAGGGGCAATCGACCCACGTGTGACACAAGATAACATTGACTCTACAATATGCGTTCCAGGATACACCAAGACTGTAAGACCGCCAGTATCATACACAGAGCCACTAAAACTCAAGATGATGGACGCATATGGATTTACAGACAGTCCAAAAAACTATGAGTTTGATCATCTAATTCCATTAGAGGTAGGAGGAAACCCAACTGATATCAAAAATCTTTGGCCAGAGCCACACAATACAACTCCAAGTTCATTTGACAAGGACAAGTTTGAAAACTATCTACACAAGCAAGTCTGCTCTGGTACAATGGACTTGGCAACTGCACAAAACCAAATAGCGACAAACTGGGAAAAATACTGGCAAGATGCAGGAAGACCATAACTTCACAAGAGTCATATCTGCAAAACCATATCAAAAAGACAAATGCCAAGTTTGTACAGATTATTACCTGAGGAAATTGATGATCTAGTCGCAAACCTAGGACAGCCACGATATCGTGCAGACCAGTTGCTCCATTCCTTGTATCATAATTTTCCAAGAAAAATCTCAGACCTAAAACAGATTCCAACCGCCATGCGAGACGCATTGACATCATTGGGATATACCATAGGTCAAGAAGATGAGATAAGCCAGATTGTAAGTGAGGACGGACATACCACAAAACTTCTACTCAAGTTTGATGATAAAACAATGATTGAGACAGTACTGATGCAATACGACCCAAGACAAGACAAGACACATCCACGATCAACCGTATGTGTGTCAACCCAAGTTGGTTGTCCCATGGGCTGTGTCTTTTGTGCAACAGGTCAGATGGGTTTTGAAAAAAATCTCAAAGCCGAAGAGATTGTCTGCCAAGTACTTCACTTCTCCAGGATTTTACAGAAAAGAAAAGAGCATGTCACAAACTTAGTCTTTATGGGTATGGGGGAGCCACTTGCAAACTATGATGAGACAATTCGAGCCATCAAAATTCTGACACATGAGAGGGCATTTGGTCTAGGACAGAGAAACATTACAATCTCAACAGTAGGTGTCATATCAGGAATTGACCGTCTTGCAGATGAAAACATCCAGGTAAAGCTTGCCATATCCTTGCATGCTCCAAACAACCAGTTGAGAAAACATCTTGTGCCAACTGCAGGACCACACTCAGTTGAAGATTTGATTTCAGAAGCAAAACGTTATTTCAAAAAAACAGGCCGTCGTGTTACTTTTGAATATGCACTAATTGATGGAATCAACGATTCAAACCAGGTAGCATCAGAACTTGCAAGCCTGCTCAAGGGAAACGGAGCACACGTAAACTTGATCCCGATGAACCCCACAGCCGGAGGATACAGCCGTCCTGCCAGAAAACGAGTCTTGGCATTCCAACAGATACTCCGTGATGGAGGTGTAAACTGCACAGTCCGCGTGGAAAAAGGAGTAGAAATTGCAGCCGCTTGCGGTCAGTTGAGAACTGATACAATACAGAAGATCAAGCCTACAAAACCTCTAAATTAAAAAGACAGAGTACCAAATTCATGGTCCTCTCAAGCAAGGAAAAAACTGCAATAATTGTATCTCACTTGGTTCGAGTATATTCAGAAAGGGCAGAGCAAGGCGAAGTACCGCAGAACCAATCAGTGATTGATTTTATCATAAAAAATATCCCTCAAGAATACAAGCAAGACCTGTCCATGGACTTGATCGATGATGTTTTTGCATTTATCTCAACTAGACCCATGGAACTTTCATAAATAACCGCAAAAATAGGTTTGATATCATGACATCAATTGCAACACTTGGCTCACATTGTGCACTCCAGGTCCTCAAAGGTGCAAAAGACGAGGGTTTCAAGACAATTCTAGTATGTGAAAAAAGACGTGAAAGACTATACAAGCGATTCCAGTTTATCGATGAATATGTTCTGGTTGATTCAT
This sequence comes from Candidatus Nitrosotalea sinensis, assembly GCF_900143675.1. NCBI lineage: Archaea > Thermoproteati > Nitrososphaerota > Nitrososphaeria > Nitrosotaleales > Nitrosotaleaceae > Nitrosotalea > Nitrosotalea sinensis. Next base: position 112,378 of record NZ_FRFC01000004.1, on the reverse strand, counting down.
TTAAAGAAGTAATGGAGCAAAGATGCGCCAACATTCTAAAAGAAAATAATGCAATAATAATTCCACATGGAACCCTGATTGCCCAGATGGATTCATCAGAGATTGAATCCATCAAGACTCCAATTTTTGGAAACAAGTGGATTCTACGATGGGAGTCAGACAGGAACATGAAAGAAAAACTCATGGTAGAATCAAAACTAAAAATTCCACAATCACTGCCAGGACCTGAACATATCAAGGGATTGACAATTGCAAAAAGACACGGTGCAGCAGGAGGAAAGGGATATTTTCTTGCAACAAACCAGGAAGATTACATCAAAAAGCGTGACAAACTAGTAAGAGATGGAATTATCAGAGGAGATCAAGACTTGTACTTGCAAGAGTATGCTCTTGGAGTGTCAGCATATTTACAGTATTTCTATTCTGAATTATCAGGTGAGCTAGAATTTTTCGGCGTTGACAGAAGATATGAATCAGACATTGACGGTCTTGGTAGGATTCCAGCTCAGGAGCAAATTGATGTTGATTTGATTCCGTCATTTAATGTGGTAGGCAACAGCCCTCTGGTATTAAGAGAATCATTGTTAGAAGACGTCTACGCAATGGGCGAGAGATTTGTAGATGCTGCAAAAAGACTTGTCGCCCCTGGTATGCCAGGACCATTCTGCCTGGAAGGAGTCTATGATGAGAATGGGAAATTTACCGCATTTGAGTTTTCTGCGCGCATAGTTGCAGGTACCAATCTCTATGTAGACGGTTCCCCATATTCGTCACTTCTCTATAACGAGCCAATGAGCATGGGAAGAAGAATAGCAAGAGAGGTCAAAAATGCCGAAAGCAAGAATAGCATCTCAAAGATAGTTACTTGATACTAAGCTCCGCCAAGTGTCACTATAAGATCAGTGATAAATCCGGCACACAGACCAACAAAGATTCCAATCATCATTACATTGTTAGTTGTATGTTTTCGTCCTGAATTGTACATCAGCATGGAGACATAGACTAGCGCACCTCCTGCCATTGACAAGAACAAGATGTATGCAATGTCTGATATCCACAAACTACCAAGCATTGTTCCAACAAATGTAGGGCCTCCTCCAATAAGCCCTACCTTGGCAAGAAACTTGGCATTTGGCCTCTGCAATATTCCTGTCAATGGTCCTGCAATTCCAAATCCTTCTGTTGCATTATGAGCTCCAAATCCTATAATCAATATTATAGCAAGTCCAATTTCTCCTGCAACATAAGACTGACCTATTGCCAGTCCTTCACTGAAATTATGTGCACCAATTCCTACTGCAATCATTGTTGCAAGCTTGTATGCATTTGCTTCATGGAAGAGTTTGTGTAAGTGATCATCCCCTTCCTTTAGATTTTCAAGTGATAAAATCTGCGGAAAACTTTTTGTCATAAATTTTGATTCATATATCATCAGTCCAAGCAATCCAATTGCAATTCCTCCAAACAATGCGGCAAGATCAACTACTGCGATTCCCACAGGGCCTTTTCCTGCTGCCGCATCTGTTGCTGCAGTTGATGCAGTCTCCCATCCATGACTGAACACATCAATTATCAAAAATACCAGGATTCCAAGTGCAAATGCATTAAGGAACCCCTTCTTTTTGTGACTGAGGTTTTGAAGTGCTGCAACTGGCAACCCTAGGAATATTGTAAATCCCGCTATGGCACCAAGAACCAATAGCTGCCAGTAATCAATCAATGTAATTTTATTAGGATAAGCTAACTTTATTTAAATCACTAACTAGTTCCAAAAACTTGGAACCAGTCATTCTAAAGACATAGAATAACTCGTGTCGTTTAAATAGTTAGGCTTGCCTAATTCAAAAAATATTGAAGAAAAAAGTTCCACTGTCGCAATTAAAAAAATATGACATTAACCAGAAAATTTTGGAAGCGCTTGCAGATGTGCAATCACGTTCCATATTGTTTTCAATAGTAAAAGAAGGCATGACGGCATTGGAGTTGTCAGAAAAGTACAGGATTCCGTTAAGCTCAGTGTATAAAAAAATTGCAGATCTTGAGGAGCTGACACTTGTCAAGGTGGACAAGTGGGTGCTCTCAGAGAGCGGAAAAAAATTCAAGGTCTACAAGAGCAGGATAAGCAGGGCGGAAATCAGCATAAAAAAACCCGAGCCTACAATAACTCTCAGCCCAAACTAGTCAAATAGTTAATATTCAAAGAAAATTCATTTAAAAAAGTGAAAAGAATCTATTTTGTAGCAATACCAATAGTCATTACAATAATTGCCGTATTATACATGACAACTCCGCATGAGAGCAAGTCAAATGAGTTGACACCACAGATGCTTGTGCAAAATGGCTCGCCAATGCTAGGTGATCCAAATGCCAAGGTAACAATAGTAGAGTTTGGAGATTATCAATGTACATACTGCCACCTATTCCATCAAAATACAAAAGATGCATTGCTTCAACAATATGTCGATACCGGCAAGGTCAACTTTGTATTCCGGGACTATCCACTAAATGGTCCTGACTCTGTCTTTGCTGCAGATGCGGCATATTGTGCAGGAGACCAGGGCAAGTACTGGCAGTACCATGACGAGTTGTACAAAAACTGGGGAGGAGAAAAAACTGGATGGGTAAACCAAAAGTCTCTTGATACATTTGCCACAACAGTGGGACTTGACTTGAGTACATTTGACAAGTGCTTGTCTGACAATAAATATGAGCAAAAGGTGCTTGACAATCAAAAATTCGGAAACACTATAGGCATTGATGGCACACCGTCATTTGTGGTGTTCAACTCCAAGGACATCACAAAGATAGTCGGAGCCCAGCCCTTGTCGGTATTCCAGCAAGTCATTGATAAATTCCAAACTAGTTAACTGGTGATATTATGGTCAAGCCCAAGATTGAAAAACAAGATTCTGTAAAATTATACAAGCTTCGAAAGATGCTTGAAGAATTGTCTGATCATTCAGGACGCGGTACTGAATTAATCACGCTATATGTCCCTCCGAAAAAGGCGTTGCATGAAGTCATAAACAACCTAAGAGAGGAGCAAGGCACTGCAGACAATATCAAGTCTGACCTTACAAGGACTCATGTTGTTGATGCATTGTCTAGGGTAATCCAGAGACTCAAACTCTACAAGTCAACTCCTGATAAGGGCCTTGTCATGTTTTGCGGTGCACTTCCACCGCCAGGTGGTGGACCCATTGGAAGTGAGGTAATCAAACTATTTGAGATAGAGCCTCCAAAAGAGTTGCAGACATTCCTGTACAGGTGCGATGATCATTTCCATGTTGACATTCTAAAAGACATGCTAAAAGACGACAACATGATTGGATTTTTGGCACTTGATGCAAAAGATGCAGGATGGGGACTGTTGCGCGGAGACAAGCTAGACGTATTGTCTGAGACATCATCAGGTGTAGCAGGAAAGCACAGACAGGGAGGCCAGTCTGCAAGAAGATTTGAGAGACTCAGAGAGATGGAATTAAACGAATACTATAACAGAGTTGCGCATACCACTAGAGAATATTTCATCGACATTTATCCAGTAAAAGGCCTCATAGTGTCAGGCCCCGGACCCACAAAGGAGAATTTTCTTAAAGAAAATTATCTGGAATACAGATTGCAAAACAACGTACTTGCTACACTTGACTGCTCGTATGCAGGTGCAGAGGGAGTCCGAGAGGCATTCACCAAGGCTCATGACATTTTGAATGATTATAGAATGGTAGAAGAAAAGAAGTTGGTTGACAAGCTGTTCAGCGATATTCATTTCTCAAGAGGCCTTGCAATTTACGGCTTGAATGACATTATTGATCTTCTCAAAAGAAACGTGGTGCAAACAGTATTAATCACAGATGACACCAATTTGAGAAAAATAGACATTACTTGTAAGAGGTGTCAGAATGTACAGACAGAGATACTTGACCGTGCAAAAGTAATCCCGAGAATTCAAGAGTTGCTAAGCAAGCCATGTCCAAGCTGCAAGAGCATGGATTTAGAATCATCAGAGCGAGATATTGTAGATTATCTTGACTTGCTTGCAGGCCAGGCAGGTGCCAAGGTGGAGGTAATCACAGGTGCAACAGAGTATGGTACAATGCTGTCAAGCATTGGCAAGGTCGGGGCATTTTTGAGATACAATCCAAACCAATAGTCAAAACATATCTCTAAATAATTTCCAGAGTTGTATTATACCATGGAGCATGTAAAACCAGAAGAATTTGATTCAAAGGTTTTGTCAAGCAATAAAAAGTCAGTGGTATTATTTTATGCTACATGGTGCCCATATTGTGCCAACTTTAAACCCACGTTCGAGTCAGCCAAGATTGAAAAGGCAAACAAGTTTGGCTCCATCATAGATGAAGATGAAAACCCACTCTGGGACAGATTCAACATCCAAGCAGTTCCTACAATGATTGTCTTTGAGAATGGTAAAATAATATCAAGAAAGGATGCAAAGAAAAGTATTGGCCTGACAAAATCAGACATGGACTCTATTGTATCAGAATTATCTTGATGAGATATTGTCTCGAATCTTTTTTGCAAGAGTGTCAAGATCGCCATTTGATGCAATCATCCTTCTTGCCCAAGTGTTTCCAACTTTTTGGTATCTTGGAATTACGTGAACATGTACATGAGGGATTATCTGGTTTGCAGACTTGCCATTGTTCTGTCCAATGTTAAAGCCGTCTGCACCTGTTGCTGCAAGTATTCCTCGCGCAACTATCGGGACTCGTGAAAACAATTGGCCTACCTCGTCATTTGACATGTCTATTATTTTTTCATGGTGTAGTTTTGGCATTACAAGTGAATGGCCATTTTGTATTGGGTACTTGTCCATTATTGCAATGTGGGAATCATCTTCATAGATAATGTGCGCATCTTGTTTTCGTTTTACGATGTCACAGAACAGGCAGTCCATGGTACATGGCATTATCGTATTTTATTTATACTCACCTTCACATTCTCAAAAAGAGTCAAGCCTGTTAGATACTGTTATTTAGGGTAAAAATTTGAGTTTTTTCAAATGGGAAGAAAGGATAGAGAAGAGCGCGATCAAGAACGCGAGAGCTTTTATCAAAAAAGACAAAAGACCCAGTTCAAGAACAAGGCAATTGCCATAGGAATTTTGGCAGGAATTGTCGCAGTACTTGGAATTTCAAGTTACAACTTTTACGTATTATCATCACAGGTGACACCACAAGGAGAGCCTCCTGGTTCAGGACCTCTTGGCGGAATTCATATCCATGCAGGGTTGTTGACAATGATATACGGACAACAGTTTGATTATTCATCTGCAGCATACCAGATAAAGAGTCCATACATTGGTTTCCAGAAAGGAAATGGTGAGACGGTTCACATGATGGCAGCAAATGTAACAATGGGATTCCTCTTTGATTCACTGCATATAGGACTAGATGACAAGTGCTTTACATTCCCAGACAAGAGATCATTTTGTACTGATGACAAGTACACACTAAAGTTCTATGTCAACCACCACCAGATACCAAGCCTTAGAAATTACGTCTTCAAGGACCATGACAGAATCCTGATATCTTATGGCAACGAGAATGAAACTCAGATTAATTCTCAGCTAGACAGATTAGATGGATTCCAGTTGATAACTTAGGGCTCTGAGAGTTCGTCTTTTATCTCCTTGAACTGCTCAAGTGTTATCTCTCCTTTTGCCAATCTGTTTTTGAGTATGGCCAGGGCATAGTCTTCATCTTCTTTTTCTTTTTCAGAGGCGGCATCAACATGTGGAGTAGGCACTGGGGGTGATTCTTTTTTGATGCGCGGCATAGATGGCGCTAGTTTCTTTCTTTGATACAGTATGAATACAACAATGCCTACTCCGACAAGAGCAATTGCAGGATAAATTACATTATTCCAGTTCACAGGAATTGAAACTGGACCCTGTGTAGTGTTGCCAGAACTTGCAGATGGAAGATTAGATGATACATCTTCTACTGACATGCTTTCAGTAAGGTTGATGCTTTGCTGGGTGTTTCCTTGCAGTGAGCCGCCTGATGATTGGGGTGTTTGGCCATTTAGTATGGCTTGCAATCTTTTTGCGTCCTCTAGCCTTTGCTTGATTAGCTCATCTAATGAAAGTGAGGAAGAGTTGCCTTGAGAACCAGAAGAGCTAGTAGTTGTGGAAGATGTAGATTGATTAGATGCCAGTGTTGATGCAGTAACCACGTTTGATGGGTCACTTGGCCCTGCTGGGTTTATTGCCACTACCCTATACGAATAGATTGTACCAGGTGCAAGCCCGGTGTCAGGATAAGACGTAACTGTGTTTATTACGTTTGGTGCAACCGTAGTCCATGTGGCACCATTGTCTGCAGAACGGTCAACTCTATAACCCGACAGTGCAGCACCTCCAGTATTTGTGGGGGCAGACCAGCTGATATCAATCTCAGTTGATGATGGAACAGAGGCTGTCAATGATAGCGGAGAAGATGGGATTACAGGAGAGCCGTCAGGAGAAAATATGAAATTTGCAGTCTTGCCGTTTTCCTTTGTTGCTATAAATGCAGTTGCATTGTATGTTCCCTTGAGTGTAAATTGTTGCGAATATGATTGGTCACTAGTATCAAGACTTACTTGAAAGTGGTGAGTACTATCTGCCATACCTGATAGCAATGTGATGAATTTGTTGGTGGGATCAAATACAATTATTGTAATATTTGGGGGATCAGTGTCTGCAGTACTTCCAGTAAAGATAATTTTACTGCCCCCCTTGTAGAACGGGGCACTAGTGCTAAGTGATGTGACTTCAGCATATGCTGGAATTATTGAAAACAGTATCATGATTGATGGTATTACGAAAAGCAAATGCCGTGTATCCATACCCAAGAAACAATCATTTCTAATTATTAAAAACTCAGTAGAATTGGTTAGAAGTGTTAATTAAACTAAAAAAATTTGACTGAGTCTAGCCTGAACGTGATGCTGTGAACTGTCCTTGTATTGTCAGGGTTCCAACATCTCCACTAAATGTACCCCTTAGCAAGTCTGATGTGAATTGGCCGCTGATAGTCACCCCTTCTACAGTTCCCCTAAAACCAGATCCAAAGATATTTGCATCAAGTGCACCTCCCTGAAATTGAAACCGTTGTTGGCAAATTGGTTTGCCAGATACAGTAAATGATGCAGGAGAAATATTTCCTGTAAGATGTGTGCCATCTTGTTGCAGAGTCAATGTCAGCGGTCCTTGGAATGTGCAGACTTCGGTGGTGTCTCCAGTACCTGGTTCATAGTAATCAAAAGATACAGTTCCTTGTGCAGTACCTGCCCAGTTTCCAGTGAGATCTTTTGCAACAGCATTAGAACCTCCCGTATTTCCTGACGAACCCGTGTTGGTGCCTTGCTGGTTTGCAGGGTTACCTTGTTGCTGGTTTGCAGGGTTGCCTTGTTGTGGGTTTACAGGATTTGGATTAATGAGCCCGTTTTGAACCAAATATTGAAGGCCTTTGACAAAATCATCATCTGAGATTTGTCCCTGTGACCATAATTTTGCAGTTGTCTTTATCCAAGAAGGCACTCCCGTAGTGATTTGCGAGTTTACCTGAGTTGAAGGCACGGTAATAATTCCTTGTTGAATCAGGTATTGAATTCCCTTGATAAATTCGTCATTTCCAATATCTCCTTGCGACCATAGCTTTGCAGTAGTCTTTACCCAGCTTGGAGGAGCAGCATGACTTGTACTAGCGACAGAAGATATTTGCGACCAACCGTTTGGCGTCATTGTAAATGATACACTTACAGAATCAGTAGCATTGTAGATTTTCATACCAAGTAGCCAATCAAGAAGAATTCCAGTCTTTGAATCATAGTGGAGTGTTTGATCAACTTGTGTGGTCATTACGCCAGATGCAGTCTTGCTAGATGTAAGCTCAAACACGTTGATGTTACTTCCAAGAATGTTTTCTTGTTTTATCGAGGTTAGTGTGACCTTGTTTGGGTTTGACGCAGTTGACAATGGCGAGTCAAAAACATCTCCAACTTGAGAATTGATTGGTATTGCAGTAGAGTGAGATTGCGAGAGACTAGAATCTCCAATATCAGTGTGTCTCCCTAGAACTTGGACTTCGCTGTGTGTAGTGATGTCACTTGATGAAACTTGGGTAACAGTTTCTTTTATCCAGTCAATGTCATCAAGTGAGTTTAGTTGTTGGCCTACCATGCCAGAAAACATTTTTGTCATGATTGCCTCGACTTGTTGTTTGGTGACTGCATCGTTAGAATCTACTTGAAGATGCATCTTGTATTGCACCCATTCTCCTTGCAGCAATCCATAATTAGAGTAATCAGATGATGTGGATGACAGGCTTGTTGTAGAAATTATAGTTCCAGATGCAGAGATTTTTTGATTGTTTATTCCGGTAAATGTTATTGTTATTTTGTCTGATGGTTCTGCACGAATCTGGGCAGTTGCAGAGTCACACACAGGAGTGCATTTTGAAGTAATTCCAGTAATACCAGGCATTCCAGATGCGCCACTTGCAGAAGGATCCCCCGTTAATGTAACAGCGCCTGTAAAGATGCCGCTGCTAGGTTTTGTTTCTGTCAGACTGATTGGAATGCATGCTTCATTGGTACATGCCATGACTATGCCCTGTCCGTTAATCCCTATGACATCAGCTTGGTTAGGATCCAAGTCATACTCTGGTGCAACAATTGCCACACCCACTATGCTTGTCCAATTGTATGTAGTCTGATCAAGTTCAATTACATCTTGGGTCGCATAGACATTGCCAATTGCAAATGTGCTTGCACCAAGACAAAGCGCCAATACCAAAACAGTTGAAATAATCAGGTTTCTAGTGTTATTTTTCGATCTTGAACCCAAAGACAAAAGTTTCATTCGTTGTATAGAACGAGTGTCAATATATAAGAAAAGTGTAAAATTATCAGCGATAATAATGATGATATTACAAATACGGTGTGATTCTGTCTGTTGTAAAATTGCAACCTCAAAGACATGGTTGGAATTTTTGCTCTCATGTATGATATTATCTAGTATGTATAAAATAGGGGATACAGAAAGACAAGGCATCTATGGAAATATCTAGCAGAAATGTAGTAGAGGGTCCATCACGGGCACCACATCGAGCAATGTACAAGGCAATGGGCCTTGATGATACAGATTTGGGAAAACCATTCATTGGCGTATCACATAGCGGAAATGAAGCAACTCCATGCAACATACATCTTGGAAGATTGGCAACTCATGCAAAGGCAGGAGTTGAAAATGCAGGAGGAACTCCTCGTGAATTTACTACAATTGCAGTAAGTGACGGCATTGCAATGGGCCACGAAGGTATGAAATCATCTCTTGTTAGCAGAGAAATTATTGCAGATTCTATTGAATTAATGGTACGAGCCCACCAGTACGACGGACTGGTAGGCATTGCAGGTTGCGATAAAAGCTTGCCCGGTACAATGATGGGAATGGCACGCCTTAACCTTCCATCAGTGTTTGTCTATGGAGGCACAATCATGCCAGGAGTGTACGAGGGAAAACAGGTTACAGTTCAAGACGTGTATGAAGCAGTAGGCGCATATGACGCAGGCAACTTGACGCTAGAGGCATTAAAAAATCTAGAAAACGTTGCATGTCCAAACTCTGGATCCTGTGGAGGAATGTACACGGCAAATACAATGGCATCAATCAGCGAAGCAATAGGATTGGCACTTCCAGGAAATGCATCACCTCCAGCAGAAGACCCACGAAGAGAAAAGATGGTCTACGAGAGCGGCAAGGCAGTAATGAATCTGTTAGAAACGGGAGTCAAGCCAAAAGACATTTTGACTTTTGAGGCATTTGAAAACGCAATCACTGTAGCAAACGCAATAGGCGGCTCTACAAATGCAGTTTTACACCTGCTTGCATTATCACGTGAAATAGGAGTAAAACTACAACTTGAAGATTTTGAGAGAATCAGAAGAAAGACTCCGCACATTGCAGACATGAGACCAGGTGGCACATACGTAATGCTAGACCTTGACAAGATTGGAGGAATTCCGCTCTTGATGAAAAGCCTCCAAAAGAAAAACCTCATCCATGAAAATGTCATCACTGCAACAGGAAAGACAGTAAAACAAAACTTGGAAGCAATCCATACATCATTTGATGCAAACCAAAAAGTGTTAAAATCAATTGAATCTCCGATACATGAAGTTGGCACATTAACAATACTCAAAGGCTCTCTAGCACCAGAAGGCGCAGTTGTCAAAGTTGCAGGAGTTCACACAAAAGAATTCAGAGGAAGAGCAAAGGTCTTTGACAGAGAAGAAGATGCATTTGATGCAATATCAAAAAGACAGATAAAAGAAAATGACGTGGTAATAATCAGATACGAAGGTCCAAAGGGAGGACCTGGAATGCGAGAGATGCTCGGAGTAACTGCAGCACTCGTAGGACAAAGCCTTGGTGAAAAAGTTGCATTGATAACAGATGGAAGATTTTCAGGTGCAACAAGAGGATTCATGATAGGACATGTTGCCCCAGAGGCAGCAGTAGGCGGAAACATTGCACTTGTAAAAGAAGGCGACGAGATTGTCATTAACCTTGACAAAAACTCGATTGACATGATGGTGCCAGAAAATGAACTTGCACAAAGAAGAAAAGAATGGACTCCAAGAAAACCAAACTATGAAAGAGGCGCATTAGCAAAATTTGCATCACTTGTAACCTCTGCTGCAGAAGGCGCAATAACAAGGCCCATCTGGTGACATCATTCCAGGGGCATATGATACTGGCAGAAAAGCCTCAATTTTGGCCCTATTCTTTTTGCAGTAATTGATACACCGTCATCCAATCCTCTTTGGCATATCGTGCATAATGCCTCAGATACAGTTGCCTTGACTGGCGTCTTTTTCCTTGGAAAATAAAGGTCCTGGAATAACAGGGATTTGCTCTTGTCAAACCCGGGAATCATCACTTGAGACATGGATCTACATACAATTTGATCGCATATAAAGGTACCGTACCATACCGTAATTAGACGTCAAATAATGGCTTAATTTTAAATATAGACAGATAGTGTGCTATCGTATGGGTGGCCACATTTGGGCATTCAAGCCTTAAGATAATACCTCTAGACTACACTGGCTCGCAATTTGATCTGTACAACAGCATCTCTCGTCAATTCCAACATTCATTCTTCTTCGAGTCTCTCACGGGCCCAGAAGAGATGGCAGAGACATCACTTATTGGATTTGACCCATCTGTAATCATCAAGGGGTATCATGATAGAGTGGTATTGCATTACAAAAGGGGCAGCTCAATCACAATACCAACAAGCAACCCACTGGCTGAGGTTAAAAAGCTTGTCCAGAACACCCCTGACCAGAAATACCGTTATGTCGGAGGAGCAGTCGGCATAATCAATTATGATGCAATAAGATTGTGGGAAAAAATTCCTCAAGCTCACAAGATCTCAGACGAGCCCTTGATGGAGTTTGGCATTTACACAGATGGTATAATTTATGACAACAAGGAAAAAAGAACTTTTTACTTTTACTATGATGAAAACAGGATAAACAATGTATCAAGCTCCAGCATAGACTGTGGAAAATTCACAATATCAAACATTACAGAAAATCTTGATGAAGAAAGATTCGCAAGCATGGTCCAAAAGGCAAAAAAATACATCCACGATGGAGACATCTTCCAAGTAGTGTTATCAAGAAAAGTCAATTTCAAGTCAGATGGTGACCATCTTCGAGTTTACAAAATTCTTCGCCAGATAAATCCATCACCTTACATGTATCACATGAAACTCGGGAAGAGAACCATCATTGGTTCTAGTCCCGAAATGTTGTTGAGAATTACTGGAACTCAAGTTGAGACATTCCCTATTGCCGGTACAAGGCCAATAACAAACGATGAAAAGAAAAATCAGGAACTAAAAGAAGAAATGTTGCATGATGAAAAAGAATTGGCAGAGCACACCATGCTAGTAGATCTTGGACGAAATGACATTGGCCGTGTTTGCAAATATGGTTCAGTCCACGTAAAAGAATTGATGGCAGTAAAAAAATTCAGCCATGTACAACACATTGTGACTCATGTAGTAGGAACACTGGATAAAAAATACGACATGTATGATGCAATCAAGGCAGTCTTTCCGGCAGGCACTGTATCAGGCGCTCCAAAGATTCGCGCAATGGAGATAATTGACGAACTAGAGCCAGACGCAAGGGGCGAATATGCAGGAGCAATAGGATATTTCTCATTCAATGGATGCTGCGATTTTGCAATAGCAATAAGAAGCATATTCATGAATGGAAGTGAAGGATTTGTCCAGTCAGGTGCTGGAATTGTGACAGACTCGGTTGCCCACAACGAATGGATGGAGACAAGCCACAAGGCAAATGCAATGATTACAGCACTAAAGGAGGCATCAAAATGAAATTTCTAATAATTGATAATTATGATTCGTTTGTGTACAACATAGCCCAGCTTTTAGGTGAACTTGGCGTAGAATCAGACGTAATTAGAAATGACAAGGTAACAATAGATGACATCAAAAAAGGAAACTATGACGCAATAATAATTTCGCCAGGTCCTGGGACTCCGGAAGATGAAAAATATTTTGGAATATGCACCAAGGTGATTCGCGAGATTGGCCCAACAAAGCCAATACTGGGGGTCTGTCTTGGACACCAAGGAATAATTCATGCGTTTGGAGGTAAAGTTGTAAATGCAGGACATGTAAGACATGGCAAGACAAGCCCTGTAGAATACACCAAATCTCCACTCTTTGAAGGGGTCCAGAATCCGTTTCGTGCAACAAGATATCACTCACTTGTGGGAGACAAGACAATCATTCCAGATGATCTTGTGGTGACAGCAGTTGCCAAGGACGATAACGAGATAATGGCAATAAGCCACAAAAAATACCTAATTGAAGGAGTACAATTTCATCCCGAATCAATAATGACAACAGAAGGAAAAAAGATTCTCAGCAATTTCATCAAGCAGGTGAAAAAATGATATCAGAATGTATTGCAAAAATGTCTGCCAAGTCAAACTTGAGTTATGACGAAATGTCTGATATGATGGACCTGATATTATCAGGCAAGGTCCCAGTAGATCAAACTACAAACTTTCTCAAGGCCTTGACAGAAAAGGGAGAAACCGACCAGGAACTACTTGCAATGTTAGATAAAATGCAAGAAAATTCCATCCACATACATCCAAGAATTGATCAAAAAATCATCGATGTCTGCGGGACTGGTGGTGACAAACTTGCCACATTCAACATTTCAACTACAGCATCATTTGTGATTGCAGCATCAGGGGTCGTGGTAGCAAAGCATGGAAACAGGTCTATTTCAAGCACAAACGGCAGTGCAGATCTTTTCGAGCATTTTGGATACGACCTAAACATGACACCAGAAAATGTCCAAAAAATAATTGAAAAATTCGGAATCGGATTCATGTTTGCGCCCACGTTTCATCCTGCCATGAAAAATACTTTGGAGGCAAGAAAGCGCCTTGGCACAAGGACTGCATTTAACCTGCTTGGACCACTATGCAATCCTGCAGGAGTAAAACACCAACTTGTAGGAGTATATTCCAAGGAATACCTCAGCCGCGTCATTTCACTCTTGGAATCAAGAGGCTCAGAGCATGTCATTACAGTGATATCTCAAGACGGCCTTGATGAGCTCTCAACCACATCAAAAAATCACATCTACCAGCTACACAATGGCGAGATGACAAGCTCCATTCTTGACCCTGTGGAGCTTGGCCTTGGCAAAGCAAAACTTGAGGACCTCCAAGTATCTACAAAGGAACAGGCAATCAAGGCATTTGTGTCAGTGCTAAACAACACTGCCAAAAAGCAGATGACAGAGATAACTGCACTAAATGCGGCAGCAGGCCTCATTGTTGGAGACTTTGTAGACAAGTTTGACGAAGCATTAGAGATATCACTTCAAACAATTAAGAACGGCAGGGCATATGACTTGTTTGAGAGATTTGTCAAAGATTGTGGAGACATTTCAAAACTGGAGGCGCTAAAATGAAAGGTGTTTTAGAGAAGCTTGCCAACAATTCCCAGACTGCAATAAAAGATGGAGTCTATGATATCAGGTACGCCAACACAAAATCACAAAAAAACCTAGTAGATGTAATAAAAAACAACAAACATGCATCACTGATAACAGAAGTCAAGTTCTCATCCCCGTCGCTTGGAAACATTAGAGAGATATCTGATCCAGTACAAATTGCAAGACAAATGGTAGACGGTGGTGCATCAGCATTATCAGTTCTCACACAACCATACTTGTTTAATGGCTCACCAGAATACTTTACAAAAGTTCGAAAAGGAGTAACTATTCCTCTATTGATGAAAGATATTGTCGTAGATAAGATACAGATTGATGCAGCCCAGAAACTTGGTGCAGATGTCGTATTGTTGATTCAAGCAATATTTGACAACAAGTTTGCAAAGGACATTGACGAGTTTGTCTCATATGCCCACAAGAAGAATCTCTTAGTATTATTAGAGTCACACACCCGACAAGAGTTTGCAGACTCGACAAAGACAAGTGCAGACATCCTAGGAATTAACAATAGAAACCTTGACACGCTAGAGATAGACCTTGCTACTACCCAGTCCATCCTCAAAGACAGAAATGAAAAAAGAATCATAGTGTCAGAGAGCGGCATCGAGTCCCCAAAAGACATCCAATTTTTGAAAAAATGCGGCGCAGATGCATTTCTTGTAGGCAGCAGCATAATGAAGAGTAGAGATATCAAGGGACTAGTATCAGAGTTGGTGTTGGCAATATGAAAATAAAATATCCCAAGAATGGAAAATTTGGAGAGTTTGGAGGAAGTTACATACCAGAGACCCTGGTTCCAGCAGTAGAAGAGCTAGAGCAGGCCTATCTCAAGTACAAAAATGACCCTGACTTTAAGAAAGAATTACACTATTACCTTACCCAGTATGCCGGAAGACCTACTCCATTATACTATGCAGAAAACCTGACCAAATTTGCAGGAGGGGCCAAGATCTACCTGAAAAGAGAGGACCTGTTACATGGAGGGGCACATAAAATCAACAACGCGTTAGGACAGGCACTTCTTGCAAAAAGAATGAAGAAAAAAAGAATCATTGCAGAGACAGGCGCAGGACAACATGGTGTTGCAACTGCCATGGCATGCGCCGCACTTGGACTAGGAGGTGAAGTATACATGGGCTACAAGGACACCCAGAGACAAAAGCTAAATGTATTTAGAATGAATATTCTTGGAACCAAGGTCCATCCAGTAAAAGACGGGACCCAGACACTAAAAGACGCAATAAACGAAGCAATCCGGGACTGGATAACAAATGTAAAAACAACATATTACTTGCTGGGCTCTGCAGTAGGCCCACATCCATATCCTGTAATGGTAAGAGACTTTCAATCAGTGATTGGTGATGAAATAAAAACACAGATGAAAAAACTGGGAAGAAAATCACCAGACTCTGTAGTTGCATGTGTTGGAGGCGGCTCTAATGCAATTGGAACATTTTATCCATTAATTGACGAGAATACCAAGATGTTCGGAGTCGAAGCTGGAGGGATGGGAGTAAAAAGTGGACACCATTCTGCAACACTTGTCGGAGGATCAAAAGGAGTCTTGCACGGCATGCTGACATACTTGTTGCAAGACAAGGAAGGACAAATTAGTGAGACACATAGCGTATCGGCAGGACTTGATTATCCAGGAGTCGGACCTGAGCACTCGTACCTCAAGGATTCAAAGAGAGTAAAATATGATGCAGTAAATGACAGAGAGGCAGTAGAGGCATTTCTCTTGCTGTCAAAACATGAAGGAATCATACCAGCCCTTGAATCATCGCATGCAGTAGCATATGCCATAAAGCTAGCCCAAAAAATGTCAAAAAGTGAAAGCATTGTAGTAACACTGTCCGGTAGAGGAGACAAGGACGTAGAAGAAGTAGGGAGATATCTGAGTAAAAATGTCAAAAATAAAATCAAAGTTTAACGCACTTAGGTCAAAGAACCAAAAGGCTCTGATAGCATATGTAATGGCAGGCTTTCCAACCGAGAAAGACACCCTCTCAGCAGTAAGAGGCCTTGTCAAGGGAGGAGCTGACATCATAGAACTAGGCATGCCATTTTCAGACCCTCTTGCAGACGGACCAGTAATCCAGCATGCAGGATTTACATCACTTCAAAAAGGTATGAATTTCTCAAGATTTCTAGAACTTGTAAAAAAAATCCGCAAAGAAACTGACATCCCGCTTGTCTTGATGACATATACCAATATTTTGTACAGGCAAGGATATGACAAGTTCATCTCAACTGTAAAAAAGGCAGGAATTGATGGATTGATACTTCCAGACATGTCAATTGGAGAATCACAAGAGTTTCTAAAAGCCGCAAAAGAGAATGATGTTGATACAATATTTCTGATATCTCCAAATACAGAGCCTGACAGGATAAAAAAAATCAGCAACGCATCATCTGGATTTTTGTATCTAGTCTCAGTCTTTGGCACCACAGGAGGCCAGCAAAAGTTTCAAAGTTACACAACGCATGCAATCAAAAATGCAAAAAAGATTCTAGCATCAAAGATTCCGCTTGGCGTAGGGTTTGGTGTTAGCACTCCAGAGCAGGCCAAGCTAATGATATCATCAGGTGCAGATGCAATAATTGTAGGCAGTGCGTTTCTCAGATTGATTGAAAATACGCCATCTAACAAGATCGAGGAAAAGATTCGATCTTTTACATCAAGTCTAAAGAAGACCACACTGCCAGAATAAGAAATAAAAAGACCACAATTACATCATGGATATGCAGACAGAATCTACAAAGTACATTTTTGTAACAGGCGGTGTCATGTCTGGCCTTGGCAAGGGTGTTGTATCATCATCGATTGCCAAACTATTGCAGTTATCTAATCAAAAAGTATCATGTGTAAAATTTGATCCATACCTGAACTATGATGCGGGCACCATGAATCCAATTGCCCATGGTGAGGTCTATGTCACAGAAGACGGTGGAGAGTGCGACATGGACATTGGAAACTATGAGAGATTTCTCAATCAAGACATGCCCAAGACCCACAATATCACAACTGCCCAGATTTACTCTAGTGTCATAGAAGCAGAAAGACGCGGCGAGTACCTAGGAGCTTGTGTCCAAATAATTCCGCATGTCACAGACAAGATAAAAGACAGGATGAGAGAGATTGTCAAAAACGAACACCTAGACATGCTTGTAGTAGAATGTGGAGGAACTGTAGGCGATATTGAGAGCCTTCCGTTTCTTGAGGCGCTCAGGCAAATGAGACTAGAAGAGGGACCAGAAAATGTAATTTTTGTCCATGTGACACTTGCACCGTCACTTGATGTAGTGGGAGAACAAAAGACAAAACCAACCCAGCACAGTGTGCAAGAACTTCGAAGAATAGGTATCCAGCCAGACCTTCTTGCAGTTCGATGTACAAGACCCCTTGAGACTGCCGCAAGGAAAAAGATTTCATTATTTTCAAACGTCTCAGAGCGAGATGTGTTTTCATGCCATGATGCAGAATCCATACTACTAGTTCCACAGATGCTCTATGACCAAGGAATCATCGATGTAATATTCAAAAAATTTGGAAAGGTAGGCCTTGTCAACACTTCAGCAAACTGGGACAAGTGGAATAAAATTATTGATTCATTCCAAAATGCCAAAGACCCAGTAAAGATTGCAATGGTTGGAAAATATGTGAAACTTGCAGACAGCTATGTTAGTGTCAACCATGCACTAAAACATGCAGGCGCTAAGATTGGCAAAAATGTAATAATTGACTGGATTGACTCTGAAGAAATCAAGGATGTCAACAAACTTGCAGGATATAACGGAATAATTGTTCCAGGAGGTTTTGGAGACAGGGGAGTAGAAGGAATAATCAGCACCGCAAACTTTGCAAGAGAAAAGAACATACCATATCTTGGAATATGTTATGGATTTCAGCTTGCAGCAGTAGCATTTGGAAGACATGTATGCGGACTGACAAATGCAAACACTACAGAAGTTGCGCCAGATACAGAAAATCCGGTAATTGATCTTTTGCCAGAACAGAAGACCATAGAAAATAAGGGAGGCTCATTGCGCCTTGGTGCACATGAAATCACAATAGAAGACAACACACTTGCATTCAAGTTGTACAAATCCAACACAATTCACAAAAGGCACAGACACCGATTTGAGTTCAACCAGAAATACTTGGATTTGTTTGCATCAAAGGGAATGAGATTTTCAGGGTACAGCGACAACAAAAGGAGAATGGAAGTATTGGAGATTCCAACCCACAAGTTCTATCTCGGGGTGCAATACCACCCAGAGTTTAGCAGCAGACCAGGATACCCAGAAGAGTCCTTTGAGGCATTTATTCGAGCTTCTGCAACCTGATTTTATTTTGGGATTTCGTATATTCTCTGCCTAGTGTCACGCAATGAGACGCGGCGTTTAACATAGCCTTTTTCAAGCAAGTGACTCAATGCCAGTCTGACAGTCCTGTCAGGTAGCATCGTTTTTTCTGCCAGTTCTTTTTGTGTCAGCGAGCCCTCGTATTCTAGAGTCTTGAGCAATAATTTGGAGCTGGGCGGCATGTTTAGCAACTCGTCTGCAAGTTTTACTTTTTTTGCAAGTGCAGAAACCGTAGTAGAGTCTTTTTTCATTCTGATTACATTTGCAGATTGCGGAAACTTGGTGCAGACAACAGTCTTATCAACCTTGAATCGGTCTTTTCCATCAATCACAACTTCACATCTAAGGCTTGATGAAATATCATCAATTTCAATAAATGCATCTTCAGGAACTATGAGTGGACGACGGGTGATATCAAGTGAATTTACTGATACAATTCCAAACACTTTGGAGTTTTGATAAATAGTAGGACCACCTGCTGACATGGAGTATGCCGAAGAACCAATAGGCGTTGATATGATCAAGCCATCACTGCTGTCATGCCACAACTCTTCTCCATTAATCCGTAACACATGTTCTACAAGTATGGCGCTCTTTGAAGAAAATATTGCAACATCGTTTAGTGCTGGATAGATTTGCTTACCATCAATTTTGACGCCGACTCGCGGCAACGCCTCTATTGAAAAGTCTCCTTTTTTTAGTCTGTTAAGATATATCGGAAATTGTTTCAAATCAGTCTGTGCCAAAAATCCACTTGACTCAAATTCATTTATTCCAAGCACAGGAACTGCAGAATTGTAATGGTGAAAGTATTTTCTAACACCCCTGTCTCCACCTGTGACAATTACATATTCAATGTCCTTACCAAGAGGCTTTTTTCCAAGATTCACAGACTCGATACCATGACTCTCAAGTGAGGCCTTGACTGATTTTACAGTGTGCTCATGGTCTTGGCTGTAGATTGCAACCTTCACAGAGATAGATTGTCCCCAAACACAATAAAAGTTTAGACACTTGAAAACTGCATCAAATTATACAAATACGCGGCATTTCTCTCAGTGTCTCCGCCAGAAGGAATCTTGGAGAGGCCCGTGGCTTGAATCTCAAGTGCAGCTTGGGCCGCTCCTACTGCAAAGCAAATGGCCCATATCGGGTCTTTTTCTTTCAAGTATGAACATGCAAATGCAGCACAAAAGATATCTCCAACTCCAGTTGTATCTCCAATTTTCATGTTCGGGATTTTAAGATGATACATCCTGTCTTTTACAAGCATTGTTATGTTTTGCTTGTTGGTGTAAAGGACATGTTTTACTCCTTTTTTCTGTAATGCAAGCATCGCCTCTTTTTCTTTCAATCCTGTCAGATAAAATGCCTCATCCGGGTCTGTCTTGATTGCAGATATCTTGGACAGGTCAAGCAAAGTCTTGTCCATGAAAACTTTGTTGTCATCAGATGTTCGTCTGAGATATCCTTGTGGGTCAAGCAATGTGAAATCAAAGTTTTCTTTAATGTCATCTAGTGTCTCTTCGGCAATTTCGTCAAAGACGGGACTCACTATGGCAGCATCTGCATCAGACTTGATGGATTGGATTTGATCACATCTTGTTTTGAGGTACAGTTCACGCTCTGTTCCCATTACATTTAACATGAATCGGGTAGTTGGATTTTCAGACATGGCACTTTGCGGAAAGAATATTCCTTTTTTCTCAAGATCTTCCTTGAATGTAAAATCACTTCCAATCTTTGTGTGTAAGTCAACCTCAAACTTCATGTTCTTTGCAGTCAATCCGCAGTATAGTGCCGGACCACCCGGAGTCTCCACCGTCTTGCCTTCCCTGGAAATTTCATCAATAGTACAATGTGAAAATATTGCAATCTTCATTTGATTTGGTGATAGAACCTTTCCATTTAGTTCTTTTTCTGGCTCTGCAGACAAGACCGGCAGATTATCCTGCCCTTGTCAATTACAATTTCCACATTGGAGGAAAGACAGACATGGCAAAGACCACGCATATTTTACCCCACATTACAAACGAAATTTAAATTTTGACAGATATCTTGTACAGATCTGTTTCAAGGATATTACAATATCAAGGCAGCATTGCGTTTTGAGATTTTTCTGCAAAATACAGTCCAAATATTGCCAAAAAGGCTCCGTCAAATATCGTTATAAAGAGGCTCTATACAGATAACTTATGCCACTAAAGCGTGCAAGTAGAGGACGTAAGAAGGGAGGAAAGGGTTCTTCAGATCGTATCCAGTGTACAAACTGTGGTGCAACAGTCCCAAGAGACAAGGCAAAGAAGGTAACATCAAGATTAAACCTTGTAGAACATACACTTGCAAAAGAACTTAGAGCACAAGGGGCATACATTGCAGCACCTACAGTACTCAAGTGGTATTGTATTTCATGTGCAATTCACTTTGGAATTCTAAAGATTAGATCTGCAGATTCAAGACGACAAACAGGCAGACTCAGATAGGTTCTCAGAAAATATATCTGAAAAAAATATTATTCCTTTATTCCCTTTGAAGTAGCAATTACTCTTTGTACAAAAGTTATTCCAGCAATGATTGCCACAATAATCACTGCATAATTTAGAAAACCAATCATTCCAATTATTGCAATAACCAACAATCTCTCTGCTCTTTCTCCAATTCCAATTCCCTGCAGCTGGACACCAAGAGATTCAGCCCTTGCACGAGTATAACTCACAAGCAACGACAACCCAATTGCCAAAAGTACAAGATATCCTTGAGAGTATCCGCCAATCAGTATTCCAAGAAATATTGCAACCTCTGCAATTTTATCAAACACGGAATCAAGAAATGCACCTTTTTTTGACGTTTTGCCAGTTATTCTTGCAACTTGGCCATCAACAATATCAAAGAAACCAGATACTAACAACAAGACACCTCCAAGGATAAATGAATATTCCAAGTGGAGTGCATAGACAATAGCAGATGCAAATGCAAATCCTAGTCCTATCCCAGTCCAAAAGTTTGCAGAAAGTCCAGTGGCAGCAAATACTTTACCAATATTTTGCAAGGCAGGTTTTAGACCTTCTCTAAAGTTGTTGAGCATCTAATACCAACAAGAAATTGTACAATAATTTATACCATATATGCCAAGTCATGCGTGGATGAAAAAATACTGTTCCACATCATTAGATCTAATATGACAAGATCTAGAGTTTGCTAAACAATGACTCCAGTATAGATACGACGTTTTTTATTGCATTATCAATTTCTTGTACAGCTTGCTGTTGAAGATTACTAGTTTGTGAAGGTTTGGCAGAAGATGTAGGTTGGCTAGTAGGTTGTGATGACTTTACTTGAGTCTGTGAAGGTTGTGGAGTTGAGGGTTGTGAAGTTGGTGGTGAAGATGTAGTTGATGGAGTAGGCATAGTTGGCGTTGGAGTTGTTGTCGATGAAGATGATGTATGGGAGCTAGAAGATGGCGAAGTTTGCGTTGGTGCAGTTACTGGTGGGGATTGAGGTACTATAGGAGAAGGCATAGGAGTTGATGGTTGAGAAACTGGCGGTGGTGTTGACTGGATTGCAGCGTTTGGTGTGGATTGAGGACTAGTTTGAGACGGTGCAGTTGGAGAAGATTGTGGTGCAGGTGTTACCAATGACGAGCCTGAACTTCCAGAGTGGGTCGAGTCTCCCACGTATGACGCAGTTATCGTAATTTGGCCTGAAAGATTTGTAGGCGGGGTGTAATCAAGTGAACAGTGGTTATTTGACACAATGCAAGCATCAGGACTAAATGATCCTCCTGCCCCATTGTCGCTCCATTTTACAAGCCCGATGACAACTGTGGAAGGATTTGCAGAATCTGATATTGTTGCAGTAAATGTAACAAGAGTTCCGCCAGTAACTTGAGCAGGGTTTGGCGTTATAGTTGTGACAGTAGAGTCTATGACATTAGCAGAAAGTTGATTAGAGCCCGTACTTGGTTGGTACGAATTATCCCCGGCATAGCTTGCAGTTATTGTTGTCACATTTGGAGGATTTAGTGACGGCGTATATGATACAGTGCATGATCCCGATGATAATGTGCAAGATTGCGTGTTAAAAGTTCCACCTGCATTTCCATCACTCCATGACACCGAGCCGCTTGGAACTGTTTGAGAGCCAGAACTGCTTGTAACTGTAGCAGTAAAATTAACAGATCCTCCAGATGAAACAGTTGTGGGACTGTGTGAGACAGAAACTATACTAGAGTTCAACAGATTCACCGATAGAGATGAAGTACCGGAGCTTGTCTTGTGCGTAGTGTCACCGCCATAGCTTGCAGTGATTGTTACAGAAGACGGCGAGTTGGCAGATGGAGTATACGATACACCACATGAACCAGCAGAAAGCGTACATGAAGATGCACTAAACGTGCCACCAGTTCCTCCATCACTCCAAGATATAGAGCCAGTAGGAGTGGAAGCAGAATTGGAAACATCTGACACGGTAGATGTCAAAGATATCGACGATACAGACGTGACAGATGTAGGATTTGCATTCACTGAAAGAGTAGTAGTGTCAGGAGTTGTACTTGTGCTAGTAGAATTGCTTTGAGTAAAATCAATTTGAACCGAATTTCCAAGATATGCCATTGCCTGCGATGAGGAACTGCTAGCAATCAGGGAAATGCAGATGCCAACCATCAAGAGTGACAGTTTGTATGATCGCGGATTATTTTTCACAGTTGCTCACCGGTGATGAACAGCGATACTGGCATATCTTGGTTCATTTTGCCCGATTTACCATTTTTGATTAATAAAGAATTACGCAACCATGTTAGTTAACATAGTTAGCTAAATGCATTATAATGGAAACATTATCAATTATTGGAAATGATCGTGCATGGCATCAATACTCAAAAAGATCCCCAAGTTTGACAGAAAGTCAATTTTGGGACTAGTATTACTCTTGTCTCCATATGCAATAGGAGTGATAACTAGACAGTCAGCTTCTATTTCAGACCAGATCCCAAAACGATTTCCAGCTTGTGATACATACATACATGGATTCTGTATCCCCCACAGCGTACATTCCGATACCTCTTGGAATTGGATATCTGATACTCAACCTTACGTCTTTTTCATTGAGTGCAACACTGTTTCTCATTGGCTTTTTCTTGGTAAGAAAAAATCCAAAAAACAAAACCGATTAACACCACCCAAGAGACTGGTGCAGACCCCTAAATCTGATATAATAGTACGTTTTAGAACTCTCATGGGCCTAATATCAAAAGGTGCAAAATGCAACGTCTCAGGCTGTGACAATGAAGGAGTCCGTTCCCTTAATGCCTCAAAGGTAGAAGGAACAGGACTCGATGTTCCACGCGGCTCAAAAAAGACAGTACTCTGCAAAGAACACTACAAGGAATGGAAAAAGGCAACAAAGGACGACAGAGATACTGAGAGAGCCAGATTCGACAGATTCTAAAGGTATAGAATTTTTTTGCAGAAAATCCTGCTATTTTCTTTTGTTAAAGTATGCCTTAGATAGATCCTCATAGTATTGAGGCAGCTTCTTGTACAGCCTCTTTGGCTTTCTTGGCTTTTCATTGCTTAATGCATAAAGGCATAGAACCGGAAATGCAATTGTTGCATCAGTATATACCATGATAACATCCTCGTGTGCATCTTTTACTTTACCCCAACTCTTTCCTTCCTGCAGTGTTGCACCAGATAGTCCTCCAGTGTCAGGTCGTGCATCAGTTATCTGGATGATATAGTTCTGTCCACCATGGCCCAGTCCGAGTATCTGGTCAAGCAATGGACCTGTCTGCTGGGCAGTGTTTTTTGGAACACCACCGCCAAGTTCCACAATTCCGGATTTTTTTGAATTGTACAAAATTGCAGCTTGCTCTACTATCTCTCTTACAAAGTCAAGGCTGTGTACCTTGTTTGCAAGACGTAATGGTGCCAAATCTAGTGCAAGTGATGAATCCTTTAGTGTTGAAATGTAAACAGGTACATCATAATCATATGCAGTTACTACAAAGCTTCGCTCTGGATTCTTGGAATGCTGCTTCGAGTATTTTCCCATCGCGTTGCAAAACTCTGCAGTGGTAAATGGCTTGTCAAGCAGGTTTTTTTCAAACATTTTTTGAACAATCTTGTCTTCTGCCTTGAGCGTTTCTTCTCCCTTGATGTAGACATCACGGATTCTAACAATATCCTTGTCGTATAGTATCATGTCATCTACCTCAAAGTGTCCCTGCTTTACAGGAAGATTCCATGCAAAGTGGTCCTCATGGTACACATTTGCACCGGTGGCAATTATCCAGTCAACAAAACCCCTTTCAATCAATGACTTGAAAAGGCCTCCAAAGCCAACAGGCGTCATCGCACCTGCTACTGTAAGACAAATGGTCGCGTCATCCTCAATCATCTTGCAAAATAGTTTGGCAGCATCTCCGAGTTGTCTTGCATTATACCCAGTACTTGCAAAAATATCCACCAGGTCATCTATTCCCATGTTGGGCTTGATGTTCAGGTGGGGAATGTCTTTACCCTTGAAATTGTGATGGTCCACGAACGACAACTAATTTCTGGGCTAAATAAACACTTGCCGCGTGATGAAATCAAAATTCAAAAAAGCATGACACAGAATGTAGAGTTATTCTGGGATCTCTACTTGTCTTGCGTCATGTTGGGAGATTTCTTTATGCATAACAACATGCGACTTGTCTTTAAAAGTCAGGTTGCACCTGTAACAATGCCATGCTGTCATGCTCATGGCGTAATAATACAATTTTTAATATTTAAGACGTATGCATCATTTGTTCATAGAAATCATTCTTTTCAAAAATTATACTGCAACATCTATGATACCACAAAATCTAGAGACTAGCCAAATAGTATTTTAAGAAGAAACTCGAGTTTGAAACCAGATGCAAGTTTTCAAGGAAGAAAAATGGGATCTAAGTGAACTTGTCAAGGACCCAGACTCGCCCCAGTTTGCAAAAAGATTGCAAGCAATACAAAATACTGTTAAAAATTTTGAAAAAAACAAAAAGATACTATCGCCAAAAATATCAGAAAAAAAGTTTCTCTCAATGTTGCACCAGCTAGAGGACATAACAGAAGAGTTTGGCCGAGTCTCAGGCTATGCATCACTAGAATATTCTTCAGACACCCAATCTGACAAGGCAACCGCCCTCCTGTCAAAGATGAGAAAGCTTGGCGCTCAGCTTGAGAACCAGACATTGTTTTTTGACCAATGGTGGAAAAAACAGATTGATGAAAAAAATGCCCAGAGATTAATGAAATCATCAGGAGAGTTATACGAATTTTTACGATACAAGAGGTTACTTGCCAAATATTCTCTCACAGAGCCAGAAGAGCGCATAATCAATACGCTAGATGTCACAGGCCACTCTGCCCTAGTCAAGATATACGACAAGATAACAAACGCATTTGTTTTTGAGGTAAAACTTGATGGCAAGATAAAAAAATACAACAGAGAGGAGCTTACTGTCCTGGTACGAAGCCCCAATCCCAAGACAAGAGAGATTGCATACAAGGCATTGCTTGGAGAATTTGACAAAAACAAGGGAGTTTTGGGAGAGATTTATCAAAACATTGTATCAAACTGGAAAGACGAATGCATCCAGATACGAGGATATAGTTCTCCAATATCTGTTAGAAACATTGGAAACGATACTGATGACAAGACAGTTGAATCCCTACTAGCAGTATGCAAGAAAAACTCTGATGTCTTTTCCAAGTTCTTTGTGCAAAAAGCCAAGTTGCTCAACATGAAAAAATTACGACGTTATGACATTTACGCACCAATCAAGAAAAAAGAGGAGAAACGATACAGCTATGACAAGGCAGTAAAATTAGTACTTGACACTCTTAATGACTTCAGTCCACAATTAAGCGAATATGCAAGGCGTGTTTTTGTGCAAAGACATGTAGATTCTACAATCAGACCAGGAAAAAGAAGCGGTGCATTTTGTAGTACCATATCTCCTAAACTAACACCATACGTCCTTATGAATTTCAAGGGCAGGACAAATGATGTTTTTACTTTGGCTCATGAATTGGGTCATGCAATACATAGTGTTGCAGCATCAGGAAAATCAATATTCATAGCAGAAGCTCCACTTCCACTTGCAGAGACGGCATCAACGTTTTCAGAGATGCTATTATTCAACAAGATACTTGAAGAAATATCAAACGAAGAACAGCAAACCATACTGGTAGAACACATTGATGATCTTTATGCAACAGTTGGAAGACAGGCCTATTTTACACTCTTTGAGATTGCAGCCCATGACAGAATAGGTCAGGGAGCAATGGTGCAGGACATTACTTCAGAGTACATGAAGACACTCAAGGACCAGTTTGGCAAGTCAGTTGATGTGACACCAGACTTTGGAATAGAGTGGACATGCATTCCTCACTTTTACCACTCACCGTTTTACTGCTACTCGTACTCTTTTGGCAACCTATTATCCCTGTCGTTGTACCAAAGATACAGAAAGGAAGGAAAGAGTTTTGCATCAACCTATGTTGACATACTGGCAGCAGGCGGCTCCAAGAAACCAGAAGTGTTGCTAAAAGAGCACGGCATTGACATAACATCAGAAAGTTTCTGGCAAGAAGGATTTGAGTACATCAAAAATCAGGCAGATAGGCTAGAAGATTTGATTAATTAAAGCGCCTGGCAGTCAAGCGCCCCCAACTGCCAGGCATGTTCCCCTACGGTTTGAACCGATGTCAAGCGTACAATGTTGTAATTATAATTTAAACCTAGAGTTTAGATCGAGAAGTGTTTTATTTTATCAGATCCATTACTTGCCAAGTGAAATATCCACGATGCTGTAACAGAGAACCAGAATATCTGATAACATATGACTGCGGACCTGACCCACAGCAAACAATGTTGGTATGTAGAACCCACTTTAAGGAAGAGCCATTTCAGAGATTTGCAATAAAGATAGAAAAATTAAGAGAATAACTTAATAGTTCGCCTCCAAGAATTTTACTAAATGAAAATTCTTGCATCATCATTACTTGTTTTGTTAATTGCATCATCGTTTGTATCAGTTCATGCCCAGCAACCACAACTTGCATCATATCGTGAAACTGCTCACATTCTAGTTGACGAAAAAGTACAAAACCAGACAACTGCATTTGTCACACTAGCATCTACCAGCCCTGTTGAGATGCGAGTCCCAGCAGATCTTGCCGAGACTATCCAGAACGCTGCAAATGTAACTTCAGTAGTTATTACAAATGCAAATAATTGTGTATTAGGAGTCCAGGACCAAGGATGTGTCATTGTTGTGATAAATTCGCCTTCATTAATTGAATCATACAACATTACCAAGATTCAGACTGATGCTCAAGCAGTAGGAGATACAATTATCGGTCATGTCAACAAGGCGTTTGCATTAAATGCCGCATTTAACAACGTCTATGTCAACCCAAAAGGTGACCTGAGTAGCGCACTTGGTACATCAGGTGTAGTATCTGGAAACAGAACTATTTCAGTTGTATACACCATGTCAAGACCAGACTCTGCATATCTTTTTGATGGACTAAGTGCCATATTGATACCAAAACAAATTCGTGATGACGGAGGATTTTTCACTGCAGCAAGCAAGATGGCAGAAGATAGCAATTCAACAGTGACATTTGCCATGACACCTGCCAAGGAAGCATCATTGTATCAGCTCCAAGTCTCAAAACACATTCCAATCAAAGGAACAATAACAACAATCAAACCACTTGATCTTCTGGGTGTTCCCACATTACAAAAATCAAGTTACTTTGATGTCGGATTCTTCCCGCTTAATTCAATTCTTGATGTCACCGTAATAGCAAATCAAACAATTGCAATTACAGGTCATGGTGGAGACATAGTACCTACAACGACAAAGGGCGGCCAACAGGTCCCATCAGATCTTACAAAAACAGGCTGGGTGCTTGATCCAGTACAGGGACAACAGGTCTCTGCAGTGTACTTGTTTGGAAAAGACAATTCCATAACAGAAGACCAGGCGACAATCACACTTGGCACCGGCCTCCCAACAGACAATCAACCAAGTCAGAATAACACCACGACAACCATCACACCTCCAAAGACTGACAATAACTCGATATACGTTCTAGTCGGGATTGTTGCAGTAGGTGCAGCAGCAGTCTACTTGTTCATGAAAAGAAGATAAAATTTTAGAAAATAAAAGTTACAGAATCAAGACTGCGGCGGTAAACACTGTAGTCCAGTTTCCTTTAGCATCTCCAACTGCACTCTGTGTTATGTTTCTAGTCTTGTATATCTCTCCAGAGATTTTCCATTGCTGTCTTTTCTCGTCCCAGCTCTTGTTTACATCAAAGGAAATTCCAAGTGATGAAGCAAGCATTTGTGCGGCAATGTCTTCTGCATAGTCACCTGCCTCTTTTTCAGTCTCACCAAATGAGACATACTCAGAGAGATAGCCATACTTTGTCTTGTCTTTTGGTTCAGCAATTCCCACTGATGCTGCCATCAATCTATGTGGTTCATTGCTTTCCTGTCGTGAATAAATTGCAAATGTAACACTGCCAGGCCTGATTAGCTTCAATCCTTCGGCCTTGGAGATGAGCTTGCATCCGGGTGGAAATATACTTGATATTAGCACCAAGTTAGTTCCTGCAATTCCTGCATCACGTAATGCATACTCGAAACTTGTTAGTCTATCTGGGTGTACTCCCTTTCCTTTTGTCAGAAAAATTTTTTTTGCTACTAGGTCTAGCACAAGTCAAGTCTTAACCCACATCTTTAAAAATATATTGAATTTTGTAAAATATCATCAGGGCAAGTTTTGAAGTGATGAAATTATTTCTTGTCCGTGTTTTTCAGGATTGATATCCCTGAAAATTTTTGAGATCTTGCCATCTTTTCCTATGACAAAAGTAGACCTTTTTGCAAGTCCTGCAATGTTCAGCCCTGCATATGCCTTGCATACAGTCTTGGCAGTATCACTTAGGTGCAAATATGGCACATCATACTCTTGCACGAATTTTTTCTGGTCTGGTACAGTGTCAATCGATATTGCAAATAGTTCTGCGCCAAGTTCTTTTATCTTTGGGTACACTGCAATAGTAGCTTGTGCCATTTCAAAGACCTTCTTTGACGGGCATGCAAACAAGTGATTCTTGGGATAAAAACACAGTACGACATTTTTCTTGCCAAGAAATGAACTCAATTTTACATTAGTACCATCATTTGCAGCAAGCTCAAAGTCAGGTGCGCTATCGCCCTCGTTCATAACATATTCACAAGGCTACAGGTTTATACCGTTTTTGCTTTGATTTTTTATATCAGAGGTGTTATTTCTTGAAGCTCTTCTGGTAGAGTTTGACACCTGCAAGTATCTCTTTTCTTGCAGCTTCAGCATTCTTCCATCCGAGAATCTCTACTTTCTTTCCTTCAAGTTGCTTGTATACCTCAAAAAAGTGTCCTATCTCTTTTAGATAGTGCTCATCAAGGCCTGAGATGTCTTTTAGATTCTCAAATCGAACATCGTCGTTTGCGACACATAGTATCTTGTTGTCCATCTCTCCACCATCTTTCATTCGAAGCATTCCTATTGGACGTGCTTCAATTAGTACACCAGGATATGTAGGATTTGTCACCATAACAAGTGCATCCATTGGGTCTCCATCTTCTGCAAATGTTTGTGGGATTATACCATATTCTCCAGGATAGAAAAATGGCGAAAACAATACACGGTCAAGTTTTATGACTCCTCTTTTTTTGTCATATTCATACTTGTTTTGAGAGCCTTTTGGAATTTCAACTATAACATTTATCAGTGATGGTACTTTTGGACCGGTTTCAATATCGTGCCACAAATCCATGGTTTTCTTCAAAAACTAGTCCTATTTAATTGACAGCATAGCATTGCACAATTAGCGAAAAGATAAAACTACATTTCAAAATCATCAAGATCAATGAAGGCAGTATATGTGGCGGGGCCGTCAGATGTCAAGATAAAAAATATTGATGCTCCCCAAGTAGGAGATGGTGAAATTCTAGTAGCAATGAAGGCATGCGGAGTTTGCGGCTCTGACTTGGAAAAAATTTACGGCAAGTACAGCCAACCATCCATGAGACTAGGACACGAGCCATCAGGTGTAGTGGTCCAAGTTGGCAAAGGAGTCCAAGACTTCAAAAAAGGCGACAGAGTCTTTACTCATCACCATGTGCCATGCTATTCGTGTCACTATTGCACCCACGGAAATGAAACCATGTGCCAAAAATACTCAGAAACAAATCTCTCACCATGCGGATTAGCAGAAGAGTTCGTAGTCCCCCAATGGAATGTTTCTCATGGAGGAGTCATAAAACTTCCAGACCATGTAAGCTTTGAAGAGGCAGCAATGATAGAACCCCTTGCATGTTGTGTCCGCGCATGGAATAAAATCAAATTTGAAAAAGGTGATTCTGTTGTAATTTTAGGTACCGGTCCAACAGGACTGATGCACATCATGCTTGCAAAATCATATGGTGTAAAGGACATCATATGCATGGACCTTAATGATTTCAGATTAGAGTTTGCAAAAAAATTTGGCATCACAAGTACAATACGATCAGATGATCCTGATGCATACAAGAAGATTCTTTCCATGACACAAGACAGGGGCGTAGATGTGGTCATGGTTGCAACAGGAAGCATCAGTGCAATCGAACAGGCAATAGAATTTGTAAGAAAAGGCGGAACTGTAATGTTGTTTGGAGTTCCAACAAAAGATGTAATGATGTCAGTTGCCATGAGCAAGATATATTCTAAAGAAATTACAATCACACCAAGCTATGCAGCATCAGAGGCCGACACAAACCAAGCATTGCAGATGATAAAGGACAAGACAATAGATGTGCAAAAACTTGTGACCCACAAATTTACACTTGACAACTCTGCACAGGCACTTGAGTATGCACATAAGGGAAACGATTCCATGAAAATAATAATTACAAATTCAGAAACGCTTAACTAAGGCAAATTTTTCTCAATCTCAATATGGACTGGGGACTCAAAAACAGACTTGCACGAATAATCAAGCCACAGAACCGACGTGGTGTCATGCTTGCTGTAGACCATGGCTACTTTTTAGGTCCAACAGAAAGACTAGAAGTACCAAGGAAGACAATTGCCCCATTATTGCCATATGCAGATTCACTTATGCTTACACGAGGAGTCTTGAGAACATCAGTTGATGCCAATTTTCCAGTTCCAGTAGTATTGAGAGTTTCTGGAGGTGCAAGCATCATTGGAAAAGACCTCTCAAATGAAAAAATAACAACCTCAGTAAAAGAAGCAATCAAGCTAAATGCTTCTGCACTTGCCATGTCGATATTTATCGGTGCTCCATACGAGCATGAATCACTTGTCAGCTTAGGAAACTTGGTAAATGAAGGAGAAGAGTATGGAATACCAGTACTTGCCGTCACAGCAGTAGGAAAAGAACTTGAGAAAAGGGATGCCAGATACCTTAGCCTTGCATGCAGAATGGCTGCAGAATTTGGTGCACATGTTGTCAAGACATATTATTGCGATAACTTTGAAAAGGTTGTAAATTCATGTCCAGTACCAGTGATAATTGCAGGCGGTCCAAAACTTGCAACAGAGATGGACGTTTTTAACTTGACTGCCGACGCATTAAAGGCAGGTGCAGCAGGAGTAGACATGGGACGAAACATTTGGCAAAATGATCATCCAGTGGCAATGATAAAAGCAGTAAGAGCAATAGTTCACCAGAGAGCAACTGCAAAAGAAGCACATGACATCTTCAAGAAGATAAAATCAGAGACTGCCAAATCTGCTCCAAAAAAGTCCAAAAAATAACCTAGTTTGAAATTTTAGTCATGTGAAGATGGACAATCTTCCATTTGGCATACTTACCAAAAACAAAGGTCGCCCTGCTTTCCATGGAAAGATGTTCTCCACGAAAGCTGTAATTGTCTACAACCATTCCCGTCTGCTTTACAGTAAATGTGGCAACTGCAAAGTTCTCAAACAAGTCAACTCGCATATTTTTTAATTCATAATCATAATCAGATATGCTGACAAATCTGAGTTGTTCAAGTGCAGTAGTTGTAGCAAAGTCCTTTAGATCAAGAGGTGGTACATCACTGTATGCAGAAAATCGTGTATCATTTAGCTGTATAACGCTCAATGGTGCTACATTTTTTGTCTTGCCTGCATTGAAAAATGTCGTTATCACTTCAACGATGTCGTCTTTGTCGCTCAAAATCGGTATTGCTTGAGACAGATATAGTTTAAGTCTTATGGCCATGAACATTCATGAAATTCAGATATCATCAGGCCATTCAGTTTATTTATCTAACAAGGACCTCAAACACATCGTGGTTTTTCAAAAAGTCATAATTTTCCTCATCATCGTATCTGCATTTTCAATTTATGTTCCATCATCACTTGCCACAGATGGTTTTGAACCACCGATTTTAAAGCTGCTCCACAGTCCCACAATATGCGCTATTGAGCCTCCTTCAGATTCCAACTTTACAAAATTAGGCGACAAGATGTTGTCTGAAACAGAATATGCAGTATTAGATTGGAAAGCAAAATTGAATCAGGGGCAGGGCAGACATCCCACATGGAATATGACCCTGGTCAAGATACCACTAGACCAACAAAGTGGGTTTAACTATTCAAAATGTGACATAACCATAAACTATGAACCAAAACCAAAAGATCCTAACCTACAATTAAGAGAAGTCGGTGTTACATATCCTAATGCAACAAGCGGCAAAGCTAAAATCACAGTTTATTATCTAGGGGTCAATTGGGATGTCAAATACTCTAGTTGGAATTCTGGAAACATACACTATACTCAATACACTCCAGTCATGCAATTTACAGGATTTCTTGCTTCAGATCCACAACTGCAGGAAACCATTCGTCATGAACTTGGACATTCTTTTGGATTAGGACATTATATTGTAAACGAGGGAGTATTGTATGACATCAACATGGGAAAAAGAGATCCTCCATCAATTATGCTTCAAAGTGAAATGACATATGGTGTAAATCATTACGACATTACAACAGTAGACATTAACGAAATAAAACAGATCTATGGCTCCGGCGGTTTTGAGACATACAAGCCTGTACAGAATTTGCCAACTCAAAACATCAAGATGCCAAGTTATGACAGCCTACTGGTTGAGTTAAAAAACAAGAATCTTTCTACACCTACATGTCCAAGCAACTCCGTCAACTCTAAACTAGTCCTGCCGCAGTGGACTAGTAAAATTATCAAATTTTGGGCAGCTGGATCAATTACAGATGAAGGTGCCTCAAATGCCTTGATGTACGCAAGACAATGCGTGGCAAACAACTAGACATATACACCAAATACAGTATGTTTTAAGACCAAATCTTTATTAATAAAATTAGAGGGTATTCAATTGACAAATATGGATAGATTGGACTCGACAAGCATTTCAGGGATTTTGTTGCTAGTCGAGGTTGTGCTGTAGAGTACAGCAATTTTCAGGAGTAGAAAATTATGGAAAAAATATCAGGTGCTAGATCACTCATGATTGCTTTGGAAAAAGAAGGCGTAGATATCGCCTTTGGTCTACCGGGAGGTGCAAACTTGCCAATTTATGATGAATTATACAAGAGCAACATAAGACATGTTCTTGTAAGACATGAACAGTCTGCATCACATATGGCAGACGGTTATGGACGAGTAAGCAGAAGACCAGGTGTTTGTTTTGCAACATCAGGTCCAGGTGCTACAAACATTGTAACAGGAATCGCAACAGCCCAGGCAGACTCGGCTCCAATGGTAGCAATAACAGGTCAGGTTCCATCAAAGATGATTGGTCGTGACGCATTTCAAGAAAGTGACATCATAGGAATTACAAATCCAATTGTAAAATATGCATTTCAACCCATGACTCCAAATGAAATTCCTGAAGTTATCAAAAAAGCATTTTACATTGCTGCAACAGGAAGACCTGGTCCTGTCTTAGTAGATATTCCAAAAGATGTACAGCAAAATGAAGCAGAGATTCATTTTCCACCTGAAGTAAAAATTAGAGGATACCATCCATGGGTAGACCCAGATGTAAGACAAATTGAAAGAGCTATAGACATGCTACTTTCTGCAGAAAGACCAGTCATTTTAGCAGGAGGCGGAGTGATAATCTCAAGTGCATTTGCAGAATTACAATCAATTGCAGAATTACTCATGATACCAGTTGTCACCACCTTCAAAGGCAAGGGAGCATTTCCAGAAAATCACCCGCTATCACTTGGACCCATAGGAATGCATGGACATGCAGAAGCAAACAAGATAATGACAGAGGCAGATTGTGTTCTTGCATGCGGTTCAAGATTTTCAGACAGGTCAGTTGGAACCTTTGAAGAATTTGAGAAAAACTTGAAGATTATACACATGGATGTAGACCCAGCAGAAATAGGAAAAAACCAGACAACAAATGTAGCAGTAGTTGGCGATGTAAAGACATCACTTAGAATAATGGTAAAAATGTTGATTCAAAAGGCAATCAAAAAGAACGGTGAGAGTGCATGGTCAAAGAGAGTAAATGAAACCAAGCAATACTATAGAGAAAATCTCAAAGTTCATCCTCATCCACTTGCAGCATCCAAAGTTCTCAAGAAATTAAGAGAAGTATTACCAGCACAATCAATTGTGACTACAGAAGTAGGACAGCATCAGATGTGGGCATCTTTATTCTTTGATGTGATACATCCAGGCACGTTTTTCAGCTCCACAGGACTTGGAACAATGGGATGGGGATTCCCAGCAGCAATTGGTGCCAAGGCAGCCAAGCCAGATGTTCCAGTCTTGGACATTGCAGGAGAGGGCAGCTTTAACATGACAGAAAATTCACTTGCAGTATCAGTTCTAGAAAATCTACCAGTCATAGTATTCTTGTTTAACAACTTTACATTAGGAATGGTCGCCCAATGGCAGAGAACTTTCTATGATAGAAGAATGATTGGTGTAGATCTCAAAAATTGTCCAGATTATGTAAAAATAGCAGAAGCATATGGGGCGCAAGGAATACGCGCACAGACACTTGATGAAGTTGGCAAGGCAGTCCAGACTGCAATAAAGAGTGATGTTGCAACTGTGATAGATATCCCAATTGACCCACAGGAAGATGTTTTACCATTTGTAGCGCCAGGAACATCACTTAAGGATATGATATTACCATCATAGGTGAAATGACATGTGGTCCATAATCTCTGTCCTAGTAGAAAACAAACCCGGAGTCTTGTTCAAGATTACAAACCTATTTCGTTCAAGAAACTATAACATTGACAGCATATCAGTAGGTGTAACTGAAAACCCCGAAGTCTCAAGAATGACAATTACCACAGAGGCAGATGAGAAACAGTTAAACCAAATCCTAAAACAACTAGACAAGCTAATTGATACATTAGAAGTCAAACTATTAGAAGAGAAAAAAAGTGTATACAGGGAACTTGTCATGATGAAACTCAAAGTATCAAAACCAACAGACATCAAAGAGATAACTGACCTGGCAAATGCCTTCAAGTGTGATGTGCATGATGTCAGGAAGAATTCAATCATACTCGAAATTACTGCAACGCCAGATAGAATTAATGCGCTAGAAGACCTAGTCAAAGGATATGGAATCTTGGAGATGGCAAGAACTGGAATATGTGCACTAGCAAGAGGAGATGGAAATGAAAGTTAGAATTTTTGATACCACATTAAGAGATGGAGAGCAGACACCCGGTGTAGCATTAACCCCAGATCAAAAGATTGCAATAGCACAAAGACTAGATGAACTTGGGGTTGATGCAATTGAAGCTGGATTCCCAATCATATCAGATGGAGAAAGGCAAGCAATAAGGGCAATCACCGGAGCAGGTCTCAAAGCAGACATTTGCGGACTAGCAAGAACCGAGCAAAAAGATATTGATGCTGCAGCATCAGTAGGTTTGAAATACATTCACACATTTATCGCAACATCTGACATACACCTCAAGTACAAACTAAAACTAACAAGAGAACAAGCATTAGCAAAAGCAGTAGATGCAGTCAAGTATGCCAAGTCACTTGGATTAAAAGTAGAATTTTCTGCAGAAGATGCAACACGTACAGACAGGGAGTTTCTAAAAAAAGTATTCAAGGCAGTAACTGAAGCAGGAGCAGACAGGCTAGACATTCCTGATACGGTAGGATACTCCACTCCACAGTATATTGCAGAGATTACAAAAGACACCATTGATGCTACACATTTGCCAGTAAGCGTGCATTGTCACAATGACTTTGGACTTGCAGTTGCAAATGCAATATCAGCAATACAGGCAGGTGCTCAGTGTGCACATGTAACAATAAATGGAATTGGTGAGAGGGCAGGTAATGCATCACTTGAAGAATTAGTCATGGGATTACAATGTCTCCAGTTTGATAAAAAATATGAAACAAACATCAACACAAAATTACTTTATGAAACATCGAGATTTGTCTCAAAGATAGTAGGAGTTCATGTCCAGCCAAACAAGGCAATTGTGGGTGAAAATGCCTTTGGGCACGAATCAGGAATACACACACATGGTGTTCTAAGCAATCCGCTAACATACGAACCAATTAGCCCAGAACTTGTAGGAAGGACAAGATGGTTCCAGGTTGGAAAACACGCAGGAGCACATGGTGTTTCAGCAATGTTAGAAGAATATGGAATCCAGCCAACAAAAGAACAGACTCATGAAATTTTAGAAAAGGTGAAAAAACTTGGAGATGCTGGAAAGCACATAACAGATGTAGAGTTGCTAGGAATAGCAGGAGAGATAATGCAGCAACCAGGATTGAAAAGACTGGTACATCTTGCAGGATTTTCAGTATCTACTGGAATTGGAAATATGCCATATGCTTTTGTCAAGCTAAATGTTGAAGGCAAGGACTTCATCAGCACAGATTATGGTGTGGGTCCAGTTGATGCATCAATTAATGCAATACAGAAGATAACCGGCGAGACTTCAAAGGTCAGGATAAAGGACTACAAGCTTGATTCAATTTCTGGAGGATCAGAGGCACTCTGCGAGGTCACAATCAAAGTTGAAGATGCATATGGGAATCAAGCTTCTGCAAAGTCAGTAGGCGAAGACATTGTCATCACAAGTGTTCAAGCTATGATAGACGGAATTAACAGAATCATGCTCAAAAAGATACTCAAGCAAAAAAACCTGGGACAATAAATGTACAAAATATCACTTATCACAGGAGATGGCATAGGTCCTGAATTATCAGAATCCGTAATCAACATACTTGATGCAATAAATGATAAGATAGGAGTCAAGGTTCAAGTTACAAAACTAGAGGCAGGTGATGCCGCTCTTAAAAAAACTGGCAAGGCTCTTCCAGATGAAACACTTGATACAATAAAAAAATCAGATGCATGTTTGAAGGCACCAGTGGGTGAAAGTGCAGCAGATGTCATCGTAGTATTGCGTAGGTTGCTAGACTTGTATGCAAATATCAGACCTGCCAAGGCATATCCAAACATGCCATCATTGAATCAAAATACAGACATGGTCATAGTACGAGAAAATACAGAGGATTTGTACACAGGCATGGAGTTTGACATGGGAGATACCAGCATAGCCTTGCGTTCAATCTCAAAGAGAGCATCAGAGAGAATTGCAAACTATGCCTTTATCACAGCAGAGCAAAGAAACAAGAAGAAAAAGGTCACATGTGTTCACAAGTCAAATGTAATGAGAAAGACCGACGGTCTTTTTGCAAGAACATGTGAGCAGGTGTCAAAAAGATATCCAAATGTAGCATTTGAGAACATGTATGTTGATGCATGTGCCATGAATCTAATCAGACAACCTGAAGCCTTTGATGTCATAGTTACTACAAATCTATTTGGAGACATATTATCAGATGAGGCATCCCAGGTAGTGGGAGGACTTGGAATGGCGCCAGCAGCAAACATTGGGGATAATTTTGCATTGTTTGAGCCAGTCCATGGCGCAGCTTTTGATATTGCAGGAAAACAGATAGCAAATCCATCTTCATTTATCTTGTCTGCAAAGATGATGTTTGAGTGGCTTAGTACAAAGAACAATGACAAATCATGCAGCGATATTGCAAAAAAAATGGAAGATGCAGTTTATGGCATAGTTAAAGATGGAATAAAAACAAAAGATATTGGCGGTAACAAGAGCACAAAAGAATTTACACAAAATGTGATATCTCGCATCATTTAAGATCAGATACTGGTGGCTCTCTTGACCAGAAGAACATCGAGAGTCCTATAGGTATCATAATCATTATTGCAACTCCAAGGGATACCCAGTAAAAAGTAGGGTCAATTCCTTTAATCAATGGTACTGGAAATACAGTGTACGCCCAGACAAATGCAATAAAGCCAAGCAATATCTTATTTTTCTTGAATATTTTCCATCCAAGTTTTCGTTTTGCAATGTAGCAACGTTTGCATCGTGTACGGTCATCGGTCATGCACGACGTGCAACAATGTTTGTCGCAAAAGTAGCATGTTCTATCTCCGAACTCTGAACCGCAGAAATCGCATTGTTGCATAAAATCATCTATGGTTTTCAAAATTTATCTTTTTATGGAAACAGCCTCTCAGGGTCACGTGGATACAGTACTACCTCTCGCACATTATCAATCTGAGTCAATACAGCCATCAACCTATCAAGTCCCAATCCCCAACCAGAGTGAGGAGGCATTCCCCAGTCAAATGCTCTCAAGTGGTCTTCAAATTGAGCAGGGTTGAGCCCTTGTTCTACCAGTCTTGCCCTTATCTTTTGAGGATCATGCAACCTTCTGCCGCCTGATGACAATTCAAGATATCCATACTGGAGGTCAAAGGACTTGGAAAGTGATGGGTCGTCTTTTTCATGGATGTAAAATGGTTTTAGCTTAAGCGGCCAATCAGTTAAAAAGTAGAACCCAGGATGAAGTTCCCCAAGTTTACGCAAGTGAGAATCAAGTAGGTCGTCTCCAAATTGTAGTTCCAACCCTTGTTTTCCTAGTTCCTCAATTGCTTGTGTGTATGTGACACGGTCAAATGGTGCCTTGGGTTTTTTAATTTCAATTCCAAGGCTTTTTTGTTCAGAGATGCAGTTCTTTTCTACATACTCAAATACATTTACCACCAGACTTTCGAGAATCTGCATTACATCAGTATAATCCATAAATGCTGCTTCAATGTCAATACTGGTAAATTCTGTAAGGTGCCTTACTGTGTGAGATTTTTCAGCCCTGTAAAATGATGATATCTCAAATATTCTTTCAAGGCCAAGTGTCAATTGTTCTTTGTATAGCTGTGGACTCTGCGCAAGATACGCTTGCTTGTCAAAATATTTCAGTGAAAACAAGTTTGCACCGCCTTCACTTGCACTACCAATAATTTTTGGAGTATTTACTTCGAGAAATCCAAGATCAGTAAGGGTCTTTCGTATACACAATAGCGTGTTGTGTCTTAACTTGAAGATGGCTGCAGTCTTTTGGTTTCGAAGATCAAGTGCGCGAGCATTTAGCCTATTGTCAATTCCACTTTCAAGTCTTCCGAGTGGATCTATTGGCAATGGATGAACTGCTCGTGAAAGTACATCAATTGTATCAGCTTTAATCTCAAAAGTAAAATCTCGCGCCTTGGATTCTTGTACAGTACCAAGTATTCTAACTACGCTTTGTCGTGTAAGATCTTTTACCTGAGCAAGATTATCAGGACCTGCCACGACAATTTGCGATACGCCTGTAACGTCCCTCAATGTAAGAAAAGTCAATTTTCCAAGCTCACGCAAGTCTTCAACCCACCCAGCAACTGTTACTTTTTGTCCCTTCATTGAAGGACCTAATGTGCCAATATTGTGGGTTTTTTGAATATCCATTTCAAATTTCCTTACTTTCTTTCAAATTCTACTACTAGTTCTATCTTTCGAAGATCGTGTGCAATTGCAATTAACTTATCTATATCAATAGGAAATCGGGCAGTCTTTTTTCCAGATACGATTACCTTGGTTTTTGTCAAACCACCTGGGGCCCAGACTTGGTTTATCCCAAGAATCTTGATTGGGAAAAAAACATCCTCTATGAATTTCTCATTGTCAGAGCCATGATGCACAAGCCATATCTTTCCCGGAAATTCACCCTGAAGTATTCTGTATAATTCCCTGCTTTGCCTTATAGTCATGATATCCTGGCTGTTCAAATACAGTACATAATCTCCGTTAGATTCCCTACAAGAATTTAAGGTAAATTTGTCTACAGGAGGCACTTTTTGAGCAATCTTGACCAATTTTATTGATGCGTCAACATCTGCTTTTGTCAGTGTACCTTGTTCAAGTTTTGACTCACATTGAGGGCACAAGATCCCATTCATTGCATCAAAATTACAAATTGGCGTCTTCAAGGAAATCGATTTTTTGCCTGCAAAACTATCAGATAAACCATGCGAAAACAGCGATCACATAATCACAGCAATCACACAATTCAAAACTCAAATGTAGTACTAGATCTTACATGATTTTGTGACGACCTTGTCTGTAAAGGATCTAGTGGTCCAATACATCAACAATGAGAAATTGGTTCATGCTGTAGATCATGTATCATTTTCATGTAAGGAAAATGAATCCGTAGGCATTGCAGGAGAGAGTGGATGCGGAAAAAGTACTTTTGGGCTTGCCATTCTCAGGTCATTACAGAAAAACGCCATGGTCAGTGGTCAGATAATTTTCAACGACATGCCAATACTTGACATGACTGACTCAGAATTTTCAGAGAAAATAAGATGGAAGCAAATATCCATGATATTTCAGGGCGCCATGAATTCATTGGATCCAGTATTTACCATAAAAAAACAATTTGAAGAAATTCTCAAAAAGCACAATTTCAATGGCGATCATCAAAAAGCAATAAGTGAGATAATATCATCAGTGGGGTTGTCAGACTCGATTTTGGCCAAGTATCCACATGAAATCAGTGGTGGCATGAAGCAACGAGTCATCATTGCCATGGCATTAATTTTGAAACCAAAAATGGTCATTGCAGACGAGCCTACAACTGCACTTGATGTACTTGTCCAGGCTCAAATAATGGTCCTACTCAAGAAATTAAAAAAAGACGGACTGTCAATTGTCATCATATCACATGATTTAGGCATCTTGTCGGAGATTGTAGAAAAAATTGGAATCATGTATGCTGGTCAGATAGTAGAATTCGGGAATTTAGCAGATGTCTATAACAATCCCCAACATCCTTACACAATAGCATTACTTGATTCCATACCCAAGATAGATGAATCAGTGCAAAAAACACCTCTAAAGGGCAACCCTCCAAGTCTTATAGATCCTCCGAGCGGGTGTAGATTTTATGACAGATGTCCACACGCAATGGAAAAATGCAAAAAAGACCCTCCGAAAATAGAGACATCTTCAGGTTTCGTAATGTGTTGGCTATACAGTTAGTAAAAAATTTCTAGTTTTTTATAGACTTACTTGAGGCCTGTGCCGTTGTAGTAAGAGTTGTATATTCTCAAGGCATTGTCCATTGAGACTTGCTGTGCTTGTGCAAGTAATGCATTTCTATCTGCACCGTTTTCATTAGTTGGTGTACTTGTCAATCCATAGTAGTTTGACTGTAGCAATGCAATGTGTCTCTCATGAATTTGGTTGAATATCATGACTGCTTTTTCTAATGCGTATGCCTCTTGTGGGCTCAAGTTGCGACCTGGATGAGTTTGTTCATTTGTAACAGTGTTTGGTTTGTATGTAAACTGTGCTGGGTCCACATATTGGCTCAAGTCTACATAGACTTGGTCAAGTGTTGCCAATTTGTTAACTAGTGCTGCTGCTTGTGTTTCGGCATCATCCATGTTCTTTGTTATTTGAGTTTGTCTATCATAAGTAGATGTTGTATCAGTTACTGCACCTGGTTGGAAGTTTGCATAGTCTTGCTGAATCTTTGTTAATTGGCCAACAATATCTTCTGCTTGAGCCAACGATGATGCTCTTGCAGCGTCAAGCATTGCATTTCTATCTCTTCCTTGTGTATCAGTAGCAGTATCGTTTAGACCAAGATAAGCATTTGATTGTAAGTCAGTCAATTGCTTTGCGTGAATATTGTCAAATTGAGCAATGGCGTTTTGTAATGAAACTTGTGCTTGAGCTGGAATATCTCTGCCTCTGCTTGTTTCATCAGTCTCTACGCTGGTAAGGCCAGACCAGTTTCTCTTGGATTCATCCATGTTTGCAAACTGGTAGTATGACATGTATTTTGCCATAGCCTTTTGTTCTGCAGCTTGTTGTCTTGCTGCAATATCAGACCATGGATCATCAGCGAATACTTTGTGACTAATGTAAACGGAACCTGCACTAAATACCAACCCGGCTATAACTGAGATTGCGAGTAGTTTTGAGTTCACGAATCTCCTCATATGGTATACCTTTTAAAACTTTGCGCTGATCAGGTTCTTAGATAGTGATCGCTTGATATATTTGCGATCATACCATGATTTGATGAATGATCTCCTAATAGTAAAAGATCTCAAAAAGAAATTCACGAAAAAAGGATCAAGAGGAACAAAAGAGATCACGCAAGTGGCAGATGGGATCTCATTTGAGATAAAACAAGGAGAGACGCTAGTTCTTGCAGGAGAATCAGGTTCTGGAAAGACCAGTATTGCACGTCTGATACTAGGAGTATTAGAACCAGATTCAGGAGAGATAATTTTTGACGGTGTCAAGATAACAAATGATCAAAACTCCTTAAAGAAAATACGACTTGGATGCCAGATGATCCACCAAGACCCGTATGCATCCATCAATCCAAGAATGACAGTGCTAGACACTGTCAAAGAGCCTCTGGAAATTCATCAAAAAGGAAACAAGGATGAAAGAACGTCATATGCACTGCAAGCACTAGGACAAGTCAAACTTGAACCCGTAGAAGAGATTGCACGAAAATATCCACACATGCTTTCAGGAGGACAAAGACAGAGAGTTGCAATCGCGCGAGCAATTGTAACAAATCCAAAACTTGTCATAGCAGATGAACCAGTTTCCATGCTTGATGTATCAGTTAGAATCGGCATACTAGAACTAATAAAAGAATTGCAACAAAAACATGGAATATCTTTTCTTTACATAACACATGACTTGTCAACTGCTGGATATATTGGACACAGAATTGCTATTTTATACAGCGGACAGATTGTAGAGACAGGACCCATACGCGATGTATTAGCAACACCATTTCATCCATACACTCAGGCACTTTTAGATTCTATTTCAAATCCAGACCCAGATAATTTGCACAGAGAAAAAGAGATACGAATTAAAGAACAAACAAAGAGTGCACAGCAAGGCTGCAGATTCAGAGAAAGATGTCCTTATGCAATAGAAAAATGCATGCAAGAACCAAAATTAGAAAATGTGTCCAAAGAAAGACAAGTTGCATGTTTTGTCAAGATAAACTAGTTAGCAACTTCTGAAATATTAGATATTCTGTGTGATACAACATGTGATACACCATTTCGTGGAAATACGCCATAGACTAGCCTGGCTTTTTTTACCACTGAATCCTTGAGCGACACCATGATTATTTGATTTCCTCCAGCTCTGTCCTCAAGTATATTGGACAGCCTTTCAGTATTTAGTGCGTCAAGATGTGCGTCGACTTCATCAAGAAGATAGAATGGAGAAGGCTTTAGTTTTTGAAGCGCAAGCAAGAAGGTAATTGCTGCAAGTGTTTTTTCACCACCACTGATTGATGTTGATTCTCTTTTTGGT
Organism: Candidatus Nitrosotalea sinensis; assembly: GCF_900143675.1. Taxonomy (NCBI): domain Archaea; kingdom Thermoproteati; phylum Nitrososphaerota; class Nitrososphaeria; order Nitrosotaleales; family Nitrosotaleaceae; genus Nitrosotalea; species Nitrosotalea sinensis. The sequence goes on along the minus strand of NZ_FRFC01000004.1, from coordinate 68,121 downwards.
TTGTTTGGAAATTGCACCAGATATGATATTCCTGATGAGAAGATGTCATCCTCGTTTTGAATTTCAAGCCATGCATTCCCACCAGTCATCTTGCTAAATATCTCCCTAATATCCTTGTCAACCTTATCATAGGACTCAAGGAATGTTTGTCGTTTTCCTTTATCGATTTCTTCGATGAATTTTACAATAGAGTTTCTTTCTTCTTCCAACTCGTTCTTTCTTGACGACATGGAACGATAACCATTAGAGACTTCAACATACAGATCAGGGGCTCTTGTATTAAGAGAACCCGCCATTCTTTTCTTTTCAGATTCTAGTTCAATCAATATTTGATCAACGTCAAACGATTCCAAGAGAGAATCATACCCATATGATTCCAGTGTTTTTCTTATTCTTGTCTCATTTTCTGTCAGATCTCTAATATCACGCATCAATGAATCAGATTGTCTTTCAAGACCGTTGACCTCTTTACTTATACCCCGTTCAGATTCATACAAGTTCTTTAGTTTAGCATCATATTCTTTCAGAGTAGATACAGAGGTTCCTGATGTAGATATGAGCTGCTGTTCTTTTTCTCTTAATGTGACAAGTACAGAGTCTATGCCTTCCTTTTCTTTGGCAAGCGCTCTGGATTGGACTTCAATGTCATATTTCTCATGATTTAACGAGGATTGCTCCTGCGTCAAGAGCCTGACATTTGCCTTGAGGGAATTTTCTTCATTTCCAAGGTTAGTCAGGTTTCCTGTCAATTCTCTGAACTGTGTAGATATTGTACTATGTGAACCAAGTAGGCTTGCACGTTTCTCGTTCAAAGATGACAGCAGGCTTGCCACTCGTGCTTGACCCTCATCAGCATAATTTTCCTTTGTTAGATAGATGCGTTCGTCTAATGATGACTCGTAAGATTGTAGTTTTGACAGGCTAACCATTATGCTGTCTTCTCGTTTACGCAATTGTGTGATTCTTGATGTAAGTTGGTCTTCAGATATGCCCAATCCCTTTAGTTTTGTCTTGATTTCATTGAGGTTTAGAGTAACATTTGCAAGGCCAGTCTCAGATGAATTGTATCTGTTTTCCAGACTGTCAGTAATTCGTTCTAATTTTTTTAATTGACCTTTCTTGTTTTGTATGAATCTTCTCAAGAGTTCAAGAGACTGTACAAGGCCATCCACAGAAGTGCTGAGCAGTATTATTTTTGTGAGATGTGATACTTTTGAATTTACATCGACAACAACTGCATTTGCATCTGCTTCAAAGAATTGCCCATCTACTGTAACAGACCTATATCCTTTCTTTGATAGTTCATACGCTTTCTGCTTGGAATCAACTAGTACAATATTTCCAAAAATGAAATTTTTAAGAGATTCAAACTTTGAATCACATTTAACAAAATCAGACAATATTCCCATGACACCTTGTTCTTTATTCACAGATATCTTAGAGTCAGAGATGGCATCTAACGGGATTATTCTTATTTTTGGCAATTTTTTTTCTTGTGCGAATTCTGCAAGTCCAAGAAGTGTTGCAAAATCATTTACTACTAGACCTTTGAGCCAATCAGATCCTACTGCAAGAATTGGTCTTTCATATTGTTTGTCCCAGGTAAGAATCTCAAATACCAATCCTTGAATTCCAAGTCTCTTTGAATCTTCCTTGAGTTTTGCAATAGAATAATCTTCGTGCATCACTTCCTTGACTACTTTGATTTTTGCTTCATACTGTGCTGCAGCCTTGCTTGCCTTTTCAAATATTATAGATGTCTCCTCAATGTCTTTTTCAATCTTGGTTCGTCTTTCACGCATGTTAGCAAGTCTTGATTTTATGTCATTGATTGCAGCTTCGTGTCCTGCTCGCACCTGTCTTAATTTTCTCTCAAAGTCCAACAGATGCTCTTTCTCTGTAAGTATTGTTTTTACCTTTGAAGAGTTTTGTTCCACCTTGTTTTGAATATCAAGTCTTTCTTGCTCAAGTTTTGAAATTGATAATTTTGTTTCAGTGAGTTGGTCGGTAAGCTTTCTGACTGTTTCATCCACACGAAGTTTATTTGCAGCAATTTGTGATTGTTGTTTTAAGACTTGGCTTATTTCCGAGTCTACAGATGCAAGTTCAGCAGTTGCTGATTTCCGGGTTTCGTTCATTGCCGCAACAGAATTTTTCAGTTCAGTTATTTGGTTTTCGAGAATAGTGCGTCGCTCATTTAATCCAGCAAGTTCTGATTGGATTTCTGGCAACCTAGATTCAATTGCAGACAGTCGCCTGGCATTTGTAGCAAGCTTGCTGTTTGCGGATTCGAACTGATGCATCGCTGCTGCCAATTCAGAGTCAATTGTTGCTTTAGCTTGATTGTATACATTCACTTCATCCATGAATTTTTGTTTTTCTTCTTCAAGTTTCTTTATTTCATCTCGCAAGAGATTTCTTTGCTCTTCGAATTTTTTGGATTCAGATTGGATTGCATTGAGGTTTCTTTCTTTTGACACCTTTGTTGTTTCAATATCTCTTAGTTTGTTTGATGATTGTATTGCATAGAGTCTCTTTAGTTCTTTATCAATAGCGTCAAATCTCAATTGGTTATTGCGTTCTAGTTCAAGGTCATCAATGCGTTTTTTTATTTCATCCATTCTTGCAAGTGCAATCTCTAGTCTTCTGTCTGCTTCATCTAGTTGTTTTAGAGATTCAGTCTTTTTTTCATCAAAATATGCAAGTCCGATGATATCTTCAATTATCTTTCGTCTTTCTTCTGAGTTGAATTCTGATATTCTTGTAATTGTACCCTGTTGTACAATGTTTAGTTTGTGAATGCCGCAATTTGCAACCTCTAAAATATCAAGAATATGGTTTCTGAGCACTTTTTTTTGGTTCAAATAGTAGATATTTTCACCGTTTTCGTCCATTTCCCTTGTTATTGTAACGGTGTTAGAATCAACAGGAATCTTTCTATCAGTATTATCAAAATGACAACTCACACGTGCAATTTTTGCGCCATGTTTAGCATTATCCACATCATGAAGTAAAGAGCGTAACTTGTCCACCCTCATTACCTTGGGTGAATTTTCACCCAATGAGAAAGAAATGGCATCAAGAATGTTGCTTTTACCAGATCCATTTGCGCCAGAGATTGCTACCAGTCCCTGCTCAAAGTTAACAATGGTATTTTTGTACCCAAATGACTTGAACCCAAAGATCTCTAGCTTACGAATATGGACCATTGCAAAGGAAATAGAGGTTTGAACCGAAATAACCGATTATTGACAAGTTTACTTGAGCTGCAGAATAAAAATTACAATCTGAGATCTAACTGTCTCTCTTGCCTTCTACAAATTCTCCAAATGCTTTCTTTGCCTCAGTATATGGCATCTGGATTGGAGGATGCTTGAAACAGTATGAGGAAATGCTAGTCATTGGACCATACAATTTTCGATCAAGTGCAATCTTTAATCCTCTTATTGCGTCGATCATTATTCCTGCACTATTGTATGCATCAATTACCTTGAGTTTAAGATCTAATTTGACTGGGATTTTACCAAAGTACTTTCCTTCTAAATTAATGTAACAGATCTTCTCATTGTCAATAAAATCAACATAATCACTTGGGCCAATTCTCATGGGAATATCATAATCTGCCATTGCTTTTACAGCACTGGTCTTGCTTATTCTCTTGTCCTCAAGTCGTTCCTCATCAAGCATGTTGTAAAAGTCCATGTCACCACCAATGTTTAGTTGATATGTTCCATCAATCTGGACACCTCTATCCACAAAGAGTTTGACAAGGGTCTTGTGAACTACGGTAGCACCTAGCTGACTCATGACATCATCTCCTGCAAGTGGAATTTTCTTATCCGCATAGGCTTGTTGCCATTTTGGTTCAGATGCAATAAACACAGGGATGGCATTTAGAAATCCAATTCCTGCCTCCAAAGCCTGACTTGCATAATGTCTTACTGCATTTGTGCTTCCCACTGGAAGATAATTCACAAGCATCTCAGCCCCACTGTCTTGGAGAATTTTCTTTACGTTAACATCAGGATCTGATGAAGGAGTGACGATTCTGCTTAGGTGTCTTCCAACACCGTCAAGGGTAGGACCTTTTTGTACAATTACACCTGTTTTTGGCACTTCAGCCACTGTAATGGTATTATTTGGTCTTGCATAGATGGCTTCTGCTACATCTTTGCCTACTTTGGTGTCTGCCACGTCAAATGCCGCTACAACCTCAATATCTCCTGGTTCATATCCTCCGATATTATAGGCCGTAAGGCCGATTGTGTCATGTCTATTTTCAGTATAATATTTTGCACCTTGAATTATTGCCGAAGCACAATTACCAACTCCAGCTATTGCAATCTTTATTTTCTTACCCAACTTCGATAGCTACCAAATAACCCATTATATTAATTACTTGTGATTTAGAACAGAGGATTTTATAGCCCAAAACTAATTTGGGTTTTCATGATAAAGCCTGGTAAACCAGTTAAAGACATATCCATCAAGAAAGGAGATTCCATAGAGTCAATATTTGAACAAATGTCAAAATCAGGTGGATTTGAATCCAAGAATCTGGTAGACGGCCTCAACATACTAACTTCCATGATCGAAGACAAGAATTGTTTGAAATTCATGTCATTTGTGGGGGCAGTGGTGTCAACCGGCCTGAGAGGCATAATTACAGACATGGTGAAAAACAAAATGTGTGATGTCATAATAACAACATGCGGTGCGCTAGATCATGATATTGCTCGACATTATTCCAATTATCTAGAAGGATCATTTACAATGGATGATAGTGAGCTTGTCGAAAAAGAAATTCACAGATTAGGAAATGTTCTAGTCCCTCTGAAAAGCTACGGTCCACTCATAGAAGAAAAGATGCAGGGCTTTTTGCAAAAAGCATACAAGGAAGGCAAGAAAGACATGTCAACTCATGAGATAACAAAAATGATAGGTGAGAACTTGGGAGAAGACTCGTTCTTGTACTGGGCAAGCAAAAACAACATACCTGTAATAGTACCTGGCATAATGGACGGTGCAGTAGGAAGTCAAATCTGGATGTTTTCACAAAATCATGCAGATTTTAAGCTCAACATTGTTGCAGATGGCGACTTGTTGTCAGGATTGATATTCAAGGCAAAAAAATCAGGAGCACTCATGATAGGCGGCGGAATATCAAAACACCACACTTTATGGTGGAACCAATATCGAGAAGGTCTAGATTATGCAGTATACATTACAACAGCTCAAGAATTTGACGGAAGTCTTAGTGGAGCACTTGTCAGAGAAGCAATATCATGGGGCAAAGTGACAAAAAATGCCAAGCAGACTACAATCCATGCTGAAGCAACAACCATTCTACCTTTCCTTTATTCTGCACTAGTTTCCAAGCTCAAATAGTATAGACTTTTTTTTCATAGACCTGTTCAAATCCAAGCTTTGAATAAAATTTCAAAAGATTATCCCTGCCATATGTTTCCAGGATAAGGCATTCTAAAGACCTTGATTTGACCTCATTTGATGCAAAGTCAACAAGCAGTGAGGCAAGCCCGCTATTTCTTCGATCAGTGACGGTTCCAAGACAATACAGGCCAAGAATATCATTTTTCTCATATAGAGCCACGCATGAGCTCTTTGATTCATCTATAAAGTAATCTGCACACTGTAACGAATTTTCAACAGCTTTTGTCACATCTGGTCCCCATTCTAGACAATCATATGCCCTGCAAAAAATATCAGTCCACAGTGAAACAGTATCAGTGTTTATTTTGATTGCACTTATTTTCCTATTTTCTCCAGTATTTCTTTTTAATACGTGCAACGTATCATGATGCACAAATCCTTTTCTTTCAAGCAGATTTTCAAGTTCTTTATAATTTACAGAATATACACAGGGGAGCAAATGTTCTTTCTGAAAATATTTTATGGATTCATCAATCATTTGCTCGCTAATACATGAAACATCAGATAATTTGTTAAAAAAAAGATCATCTGTAAACAATGTATTTAGGAACAATGTGCCACATTCCATTTTTTTAGCATTGCTCCAGAGGCTAGTAAAACCTAGATCATTTTCTTCAATTCGTGAAATCATATCGTGATGCCAAGTATCATGCACATACGATTAAAATCAGTCTTACTCAATTTTGTGCCCTCTTGTACATTTTGACATATTTTTTCAAGATGTGAGAGTACCGCTGGTGTGTCAAGATCATCACACAAAGAATCTACAAACCTATGCATAGCAGGCAGGAGACTGTCATCGGTATATTCTGAAACACTCAATCTAGTGAGATGTATGAGCTCAAGCAACGGTTTTTGCGCAAGCATGTCTTTTTCAGAAAAATTAAGATCTTCTCTATAATGTCGTGAAAACAGATACAGACGTATCAATTCATGTCCATATTTTTTTACCAGATCTTTTACCCATACAACATTTCCGATGGATTTTGACATCTTCTCCCCATTTGACAAGACAAGGCCTACATGCATCCAGGTTTTGATGGGTGATTGTTCTCCTGTAATTAACTGGTATTGTGCAAGATGCGCCTCATGATGAGGATACAAGAGCTCATGTGCACCTCCATGTATGTCATAATTTTTACCAAAATTTGCAATTGCCACTGCGGTATCTTGCATATGCCACCATGGTACACCTTTGCCAAACTCACTTTCCCAAGTAAAGTCAAAATCTTCACTACAATTCCACAGCATTATATCCTCAGGATTTCTTTTTCCAGGTCCAATGTCAAGCCTATGCATGTCTATTTGGTCTCTAGTTTGTTGCGACAGTTTTCCATAATTTTGCACCTGAGAGACATCCAGGTAGACATTGCCATGTGCATAGTAGGCAATTTGTTTTTCTTCTAGTTTTTTTATTTCAGATTCGATAAATGGAACATAATCTGAAACATATACAATTCTGCTTACGCTTTTTATTCCAAGCAAACTTAGATCAGATATGAATTCATTTGTGTAAAATTCTGCAACCTGTTTACAGGCAGTGTTGTTTTCTTTGGCTTTACGAAACACCTGTTGGTTGATGTCAGTAATATTTACAAGAACATCGGTTTTGATTCCTTGATCATTTAAAAATCGGGATAAAATGTCATATGTTAAAAAAATTCTGGCATGTCCAAGATGCATGTAGTCATAAACAGTAGGACCACAGATGAATACCTTGGCCAGATTTTTTTCAAACGGAACAAAGTCCTCTTTAGATAGAGAAAAAGAATTGTAGAGTCGGAGCATTTTTTGACTTAACGCCCACCTTGGGAAAGGATTGGGGTTAGTGTCACAGTAGAACGAACTTTTGGAAGTCGTCTAATCTTGTGCGTAATTAGAGATTCAAGTATAGAGCTAGAATCAGCCTGGAGTTTTACAAATATGTCATATATTCCGTATGTTCCTCGTACTTCTTTTACTTCAGGTATTTTTGCAAGCTCGTTGATTATCTCTACCTCTGAGCCTAGATCACAGTTAATCAGGATGTAGAGTGTTTCCATAAACAAATTACATTTTCGCTACATAAAATGATATCCATATTTAAAAAGGTGTGTCTAATAGTGACATTATGGGAAATGAAGTATTTGTAAAAGAAATAGCACCAATAGACATCAAAGAGGGTTACCTCATAGATGGTTTTCCATATACAGGTTTAGCAAATGCAATTGCCACAGAGTCTCTTGTCAACACAACGGCTGAATTTGAGTTAGCAGGTGTCCTTGATTCAGAATTGTTTCCTCCAATCAGCATAGTAAGAGATGAGGTGCCAAACTTTCCTGCAAGAATTCTAGTTAACAAAAATCTCAAAGTAGCAGTATTTTCATCATATCTTACTCCACATGAATCAATTCATCGCGATGTAGCACGTGTCATGCTAAAATGGGCAAAAGAACACAAGTGTTCATTTATTGTCAGCAGTTCTGCAATAAAGGGGGATGATGAAACTCCATCAGTGATAGGAGTTGGAAGTACAGATGTGGCAAAGGACAAACTCAGACAAGCAAACATTCCAGTCTTGCGAAACGGTACAGTTCCAGGAATACCAGGAATTTTGTTAAATGAAGGCAAGATAGAGAACATCAATGTTTTGGTGTTATTATGCAAGGCAAAAGAATCTGGCCCTGATTTTAGAGCCGGTGCAGAGATTTGCATGGCAATGTCAAAACTCGTTCCAGGAGCCTCATGTGATCTGAAATCGTTACTCAGTGAAGCAGAAGGCATAGAAGAGAATCTCAAACAAGCAGAGCACGAAGCAGGCCCACTCAAGGATGCAATTTATGGATGATATACAAAGAGAGAAAAATCACACAAGCAGATCTTGAAAAATTATTGAAGATTCTAGACACTGACGAAGGAATCAGAATAGATAATGAAGATGAACATGTATTTGTAAACAAGACTGCCAAGAGATATTGTATTGACATATCAAATGGTGCAAAGGATGAATTTCATTACAGAGACAGTGTCGAGGATACACTCAATTTTTTAAAAAAATACATAAGAAATACATCAGAGCTTTTTGCATACTAGGATTAGCCGCAATCTAGTTCTTCAATATTTGATTTACAATCATCGTTGAATTTTGATATTTTCGTATTCAATGTATCACATAGCTGAGCATCATTTGTATCAGAATATTTTTTCATACCATATACAAGATCTAGTTGTCGTACAGAACAAAAGCCAGAAGATTCCAGATATGAAATCATCCCGACAAGAGAACCAATCCCAATTATTATAAAAATCCACAATGATTGTTTTTTTATCATCCTAGTTTTTTGAGACGTCTACCTCAATAGTGGATACATTTCTTTCTTTTCCATCTTTAGATTCCAGTCTTTCTGAGAATATTCTCACTCCACTTACTCGGTATCCCATGGCGCTCATTTTTTTCACAATCATTTGAGATACGTCAACAGCAGTCACGATGCTATTTCCCCTTGCCTTTATAGTCACGGTTGGCTCATTTGCAAGAAGTGTAAGTGTTGCATTAAGATATGTAAGAATGGGTTTTTTCCCAATGAATACAATATTGGAAGGTCTTGACACAAGACCCACTCTTGTTGTGTTTTATTTAATAGTTAGCACACAAAAGCATTGCACAGTACTGTCCACTAGTAGGATACGTTCTTTTCTTTTAGATATTTTTGCAGAATTTGTTCAATGTCTTCTGATTGTGATTTTTTTACCTTGTCAACGATCTCTTGCTCTGCTATTTCATAACAGTTTAGCATTTCATTTTTTTCCTTATAGAATAACAGTATTTTTTCTTGGTATATGCAATAATACATCTTGTCAGTTTCCATTTTGTCCGATCGAATCTTTATCCCGTCGGATTCGGCAACAATTGGATAATCCATTACAGTGTCTATTGAGGTATCATATTTAGACGATTCAGTTGTCAAGACAGGACTAAACAATAATGTAATAAGGATTTCAGACAAAAAGTAGTGTGAACAGCCGAGTCATATTCCACATTGATTTTGATTACTTCTATGCACAATGTGAAGAAATTAGAAGGCCGGAATTGAAGACTAGACCTGTTGCAGTTTGTGTATATTCTGACCGAGGAGGAGACAGTGGAGCAATTGCAACTGCAAACTATATCGCAAGAAAATACGGTGTCAAGTCAGGAATGCCCATCAAGTTTGCAAAAAAGAAATTAGAAGAGATTCCAGAAGCAGTTTTTTTGCCAACGGATTTTGATTATTACACCGAAGTCTCTGACAATGCAATGAAGATAATTAGAGACCATGCAGATATTTTTGAATACGTCGGAAGAGACGAGGCATATCTTGATGTGACCAAACGCACAGATCAAAGTTTTAAAAATGCATCACATTTAGCACAGCAGCTAAAAAATTCTCTTCGTACAACTATGAAACTTTCAAGCACTATAGGAGTTTCATCAAACAAGCTCATCTCCAAGATTGCATCAGGACATAGAAAACCAGATGGTTTGACAATTATAGAACCCCAAGACATGGAGGCATTTTTAGATCCCTTGCCAGTAAGGACAATTCCAGGAATAGGAAAAAAGACAGAAGAAAAATTCACAGAGATGAAGATTGAAACGATAGCACAGCTACGAAACATAGATGTATTTACACTAAACGGACTATTTGGAAGAAAGATAGGAGCATACATCTACAATGCAGTAAGAGGAATAGATGACGATCCAGTATCTGCAAGACACGACCCAATCCAATACAGTAGAATAATTACACTAAAGCAAGATTCCAAGGATTTCCAATTTTTATCAGAGGATTTAGAAAGATTATGCGAGGATTTGCACCATACCATAATCAAGGACAACATACAATTCAGATCAGTAGGAATACAATTTGTGCAATCAGATTTGTCAAACAGGACAAAATCAAGAACACTTCGCAATCCCACATCAAGCCTTGAGGAACTAAGGAAAACTACATTACAGCTGTTAAAAGAATCACTTGAAGATCAAAAACTTCCAATAAGGCGCCTAGGTGTGCGAGTTTCAGATTTCTCAGAGATGGCAGGACAGGCAGACATTACAAGATTCTTTTAAACAATAACTCCAACTTTGGATGCCAGTCTCTTGTGTTCTTCGTTAGATATCCAATCCACATGGAGATATTCAAATATCTCGTCATCATTCATGCCAAGTCGTCTTGCTTCTTCTACTGCAATTTGGTAGGCTTCAATCTCGGTCGGCCTGTCAACATACGAATATGATTTGTCATACAGATCAAGTCCTTTTCTTTGTTGTTTTACATGAACCAATTCGTGTATTATGTCCAAGTAAAGAATTTTCTTTTCAGAGCTGTGGAGATGTTTTTTTCCTATGACTATTGATGCATCATCATTTGTCACATGCATGTAATGAGTACTGTCATTTACTATCACAACAGTCTTCTCAAATACGTCATCTAGAATTTTTTTTGTTTCAAATACCTGTAAAAGAATTGGTGCTTGTTTTAGATTAGTGAAAATTTCTTCCAGGCGATAGGTTCCATGTTCAACGCTATTTACTTGTATCAGATTCATGTTGCACAGTTCCTAATTTCTTGATACGTTTTGTCTCAACATATGTTACTATCAACAAGAATATGAACAGCCATGGCAAAAACATTATCTCACCTGCTATGCCATGAAATGATTCAAACTCGTTTACGTTTGTTGATACCTTGAGTACAAAGATAGAGAGAGAAAATATTCTGATAATGTTTACAGTTATGGTTCCTATTACACCCATGGCAAAATATCCAAGCTTTCTGTTTCTTGGTATGTTCATCTTGAGCAAGAATGCCATCATTACAAGTGAATAGATGATTATGCTGTGAACACCTGCAGATGGCCAGAATACCTGCAATGCAAATGGACCATGATCTCCAACAAGGAACATTGCATTTCCATGAGCGGTAGCATGACCCATGTGGAACAGACCTATGAGAAAGACATCGATTTTTACAAGATAAGGTACAACATATTGCAATGGACCTAGAGAATCATACGGGAAAAAGGCATCAAGTGATAAGATTATTGCAGTTCCTGCCGCATAGATTGGACCTGCTGGAGATATTCTAATCCATCTTTTCCCAAACAGTACGGTCATACTCACCATGAAGAAGATAGCAATAACAATAAAATCCCACATCCATGTCCACGAGTCATTTATCAAGACATGAAATTGAGGAGCTATTGAAACAAGATAGTGTTTTAATCCAAATTCTAGACTGGTTAGATATACTATAACCACTCCAGCAATAGGAATTATGGCAATCAGTCGTTTTTTTGGTATGTCTAGTTTTAGACCCATAAGCTCTGCTGCAACAAATGCCATTGCAAAAAGAAATCCGCCCCTGCCTTGATTCCATCCAAGACTAAAAGTATCTGGAAACACAGCAAGTGCAAACAATATGGGCGAAGCAAGAATTACCAGAGCGTAAATGACACTTTTGTTTTGCAACAAATTAAGTCCAAATCGTGTTAAATAAAAACTCTAGCAACTAGAAAAAGTCAGATATTGTTTTTTGTTTTTTTGCCACATACAGTCTACTGTGTGCGAGCCATTCTTTTTTGTCAATGCTTAATCCCTTGCAAGCAAGATCAAGTCCTTCTTGGAAATTTGAAACAGAAAATGGTTTTTGTTTTAATGCCATTCTGATTCCTTCCCGTACTTGCCAAACACCTACTGGAACTGCATATTCAGGCCTGATCTCACGAAGTACCATCACTGCTGCCTGGGCTTGGCGTTCAACAAGATATTCAGACACTGCAAGCCTGGATGCAAAATGAGCCCCTGCAGTCTCAGGATAATGAGACAAGCCCCTCATATCTTCAAAATCAGAACCAAAACCTACATTGCCTTTCTCATCATACCATGCTTCCTGCATTTCAAACATCCAGCGACTTGGAAACATGATGACGCAGAAAAAGTTTCCAAGATGATTATATGAAAAAACCAAAGTAGTGTCAAGCACATCATAATCAACAATTTGTTTTACAAGCGACTTTGATACCATATCATCAGTTGCAGTAATGCTCCATCTGGTTGGCACAAGCTTTCGGTCTTTTCCAAACATTCCAATGCTGAAGCATTTTTGGATTTTTGAGATTTCAATTCCTCTATTGTAGAGGTCTATTACTGCATCCTGAGCCAAGAGATCCTTATCATAAAATGCTCTCTGGATGTTTTTGTCAGATGACGAGTTTCCAAACTTGGCAGATTTTATCTCTCCAATTGGTCCAAAAAGCGGACTCTCGCCATCAATTGATACTACAGGAGATGCATTTTTTACAAGTTCCATTTCTGCATCGGTTGACTTGGATGACATTGACATGTCTTGTAGGTTTTCAATGTATTTCTGCCCCACATCATTTATCTTGACGGATTTTGTGCCACGCACTAGGCTTAATCTATAATTGACTATATCCTCAAGGCTTTTCCCAGTCCAGTTCTCAGGAGAATCAAGTATCGAAGTATCACCATGTAAAGGAGGCAGCATTGGACCTACCAAGACTTTGGGATATCCATAAGCTCCAACAAATACAGATGGCGGCGTAGACCCTGATACATGATTAGATGAGAACAAATTTGCATACCGTGAAAGATATTCATTCCAGTTTGCCTCAATTGCTTTTCGAATATCAGAGGCAGTGCGCTTCATGCAACTTGTGATGCGTTCGTTCTAATAATATTATGTCAGATCTGTTTTCAAATTATATTCTGCTGATAAAGACAATCATCATGGATTCTGAGACCTTTGGGGTAGAGCAAGGGTATGGGGAACAGGCAATAGAATGGATGAATGAAGAAGCCAAGAAGATGGGTTGGAAATTCGAGGCAAGACTGTACAACCAGGAGATAAAGACTAGAAATTTTGGCACATTTGAAATGTTTTCTTTAATAGGTGATCCAAAGGCTGCACGAGAGTTGACAATGAGGGCAAGCAAGCGCTTTAAGATCAAGGTAATAGAAGGAGGATACAAAACTAGGAAATTCCTGATGCGGTTTGCAAAAAATGAATACGGTGTGGTAAAAAAAGGTGACAGGGTAATAGGTCAGATCGAATTTGAATCCTCAAGACTTGCTCACGGAGACTGGAAGATAACCAAGGAAGAAAGAAGATGAAATTACACAGATTTTGCCAACAGGTGTGCAACTCGAAGGGGTTCCGGTATTGCACCCTGTAGCGTAAAATTGTCCAATATTGTTTTTGCATCTTTTACTGTGCAACCTTCAGTTCTAATATGAAGATCATATCCAGAATGCAGCGTTATGGTATGACGTTGACCTAGTTTTTCATATTGAGCAATTTTTGATTGACTTGAATTTGGAAAATGATGACGTATTGCATCTTGAATTCCAGAGGACTTTTCATATGTAACACCAATCACAGGCAATCTTGTCTTTTTGTAAATTTGTGATACATCTACAACATTATACATTGCAATTATCAGCCCAGATATCAAAATGAAGTTGATGTCTGATCTTTCTAGCTTTTCATACATTTCAAGAATGGACTTGGTTGCATCATCGCCTTCTACAGTACAGGTACCAAAAACAAATCCGTCTATTACAAAATCCCTGCGCATTACAACTCCCGCAAGTTTTGATTTAACATCACCTTGCTTGAAGCTCTCAGAAATAGATAATCCCCGCAGACCTTTCTTTTCAAGATGGAGAAGGTTCATTTTTCTTATGTCCGGTGAATCGAATATAGACAAAACCTACTACTATCATGCATATAGCAGTTAGAGCAGACCATGATGCAAGTGCAACTGTATCAATGTGAGTCATACCGATATAACAAATGCAATGGACCTATTTATTGAATCTATATGGACAAACAAATGACAAGATTAACATCATAAAATAGAATGAATATAATCAGGATAACATTATTTTAAAAAAATTCCGTACCAAGTCTAATAGACCAGAACTGGAGAAGAGATCAATATTGTGGTTGAACGTATTTGTTCGATTTTTCTTATTTTTTCCAAAATGACTTGTCTTAGAATGTCTACAGAGTCGGTTTCAATCTTAACTATGACGTCATAGTTACCACATGTAGGATGAATCTCTTTTATCTCTGGGATTGACTCTAGTTCACTTATCATTGACTGGGTACAGTCCTCACAAGTTATCATCACATATGCACTTTCTACATATTTTGGAGAACCGGATGTTTGCATAAACATATTTGTGTTTTCTGATATATCATTTCGACTTGTATTTACAGCTAAATATTTTCAAACAACACAAATCATATTCAATTTTATCTACATATTGAATATACGGGATAATCAAGTCTGACTCCAATTTGAAGTCCTACTAATGAATGAAATCGATAACATTTCAATGATCGTGCAATCTGGTACAAATCTCCACCAACAACTACACTGTTAGGCATTGCCATACTGTTTATCTTGGCACACATGTTAACTGTGGGACCAAATACATCCTCACGCGTAGAATGAAAAGATTTTGCAATAGATAATCTTCCATAATCAGAACTTATTCTATAGCTGACTGGAGGTAAACCATATTCTTCTAGTAGATCGTTAACATATTGACGAGAATCAACCAGGGCCAAATTACATTCTAATGCGGTTCTTAAAGAATCCTCATTTTCAGCATCATGAGTATCTGGAAAATAATACAATATACTATCACCTACATTTTTTGTCACAACGGCACCGAATTCTTTTACAATTTCATTCATAGAATTAAGATATATTTTGTAATAATTGCACATTTTACCATGTTCTAAATGCGCTGTAATTTTTGTAGAGCTTACCATGTCAACGATTCCAATACAGTAACTCTTCTGTACGTCATAGAATGAAATATCGTTATTAGCATCATTCTTTATTTTCTTGATTATTTCTGCTATTTTTTGACGCTCTGTTATGTTTGCAATCTGATGCGTAATGAGACTCATGTTGTACATATTCACATAGTAATAGATATCTAGCGGTTAGCTAATCCTGCAAGAACTTAGCTGGTGAATCAAGTTCCATTAAAGTATCAAAGATATGCCATTATACCATATGAAAAAACTGACAATAAAATGTCAATCTTGTGGTTCAAAGGAAGCACAAATAGCATACATTCCCCAGTATCGAGGATACCGAGGATTCTGTTTTCAATGTCAAACCAATTGGCCTGAATCATAAGATAACAAGACAAACTTTAGATTCCAAGGAGCGGATTTGTACCCATGGGAGAATATGAAGAAATTGCGAATAGGTTTGCAGAACTTTCAGGAGAACAACGTTTAGAGATTTTGCTAAAATTATTAGATAAACAGACCAAGATTTCCACCATTGCAAAAGAATTAGGAGCAACTATACCAGAAGTGTACAGGAATTTTGAGAGATTGGTCAATGCAGATCTTATTTCCAAAAATCCAGATGGTAGTTACAGCATAACTTCACTAGGGAAAATATTAGGTTCTCAGATATCTACTGTTAATTTTCTACTTAGAAATAAAAAATATTTTAAAAATCATGATTTTGAACAGTTGCCCCTCAAATTTATCCATAGAATTGGAGTACTAGACAAAGGAGAAATCATAAACGGTTTTGTTAAAGTGCAGGAACGTTGTAATGAAATATATGAAAATGCGGAACAATATATCTACAACATTCTAT
This sequence comes from Candidatus Nitrosotalea sinensis, assembly GCF_900143675.1. Lineage (NCBI taxonomy): Archaea > Thermoproteati > Nitrososphaerota > Nitrososphaeria > Nitrosotaleales > Nitrosotaleaceae > Nitrosotalea > Nitrosotalea sinensis. The sequence continues at coordinate 51,990 of NZ_FRFC01000004.1, read as the reverse complement.
TTGAGGTACCATATACCCCTGATGTCATGGAGATTTTGATAAAAAAATTAACAGACAGAACTAAAATTAGATCAATTTTTTCAGAATCTGCAATAATACCAAAAGAAAGAAAATTCATGATAGACAAGATGGGATTCAAAGAATACATTCAGAGCGGGGCTATTGAACGTAAAATGAAAAAAGATGTGAGTACCATTGTCATACTAAATGAGAAAGAAGCAGGAATTATGTTCCCAACAAATGGAGAAGTAGATGTAAGTAAGGCAATTTTTTCAAAAGATCCACTATTTCACGAATGGTGCCTGGACTATTTCAATTACAATTGGGACATATCAGATTCTTTTCGAGAAGCCAAACTAAAATAATAAGTCACAGAGTTGAGACTACACTACCTTCTCCAGATTGTGTTGTATGTATGACAACATGGTGAGTCTGTCGAAGTTTTTCTAGCCATGCTTTTCTCTTTGTTTTTTCAATCTTAGATATATCATACGTACACATGATAGAACCGCCAAAATCTTCAAAGCATGAATGAGTCCTATCTTCAAGATCTAATTGGACTGATATGCCATCAAGTGTAGATACATCTGGTACAATCCTTCCAGTGATTCTATATGGAGGAACCAGATTGGCAAGTATCATTTCTACATCTTTTTTACTCTTATCTGATATCTGTTCAGCAGTTCCACATACGTTATGAAGTTGTATTACTTTTAATTTTCCGTTATTGAAATATTGTATAGGAATACCATAGTTCAAAAATTTCAAAACTACTGAACCAGAATCTTCATGAGTTACATACAGACCGTTTTCTCTATTGGCCAATCCATTTTTCAAGAATCTAAATTCAACCATTTGTGCATATTCGATGTCATCATAAACCAATAGAATATGTTGCTTTTTTTCAATAGAGTCCACATATCTAAGCGGTACTGATAATGTATCATACACGCTCATGGTAGATAATCACATTCGTAATATATTAACATGAATTCACAGATTCATCAAATATTCATATGTATAGCTAACAGATTGATGACATAGATTTCAAAATGAACTAATCAATAGAATAGACATTTGACATAATGATCACATGATAATTGTCAATTCATCAGCAACCACTATAGACGAATACTGGTTCTATTAGGATCATTTTGTTATTTTACCGCTCCCCACAATACGTATCGAGGTAGATTCGGGTTTTAGTATAACACAAATGTCACCTTTCTCGTATACAATTGGTTTTCCCAGAGAGAGTTTCACAGGAGTCAGTGACACTATCTTGACTGGTCGTATCTGTAATCCAATATTTACAAGAAACATCTGGTTTTCAGATATCTTATCCTTGAAGAATTTGCTTTGAACATAATCTATCTCAATTTCTTGCGAGATTTGAACAACATCTGGCATGCAAAGAACATCGCCACGCTGAACGTCATCAGGTGTAACACCTTTTACAGCAAGACCTACTCTTGCAGGCGAGGATGCATTTTCAACCGAGTCATCGTGCATCTGGATGGATTTGACTACAACATCAGATCCTTTTGGAAAAATTTTCAGATTTTCATACACCTTGATTGTTCCTTTAGATAACTTGCCAAGAATTACCGTGCCAACGCCTTTCACATCAAAACAATGATCAACTACAATCTGTGCCGGGCCATCTCGTGAGATGGGTTCTAGTAAATCAATTTCTTTTTTCAGGTTTTCTGGCTCGACTAGGGCATATTTTTCTACCACCGTACCTTTTATCATGGAAAGCAGCGTATTCCTGTCAACATCAAATGAATGAGATAAAATTCCTTTCTCTTTTCCTAGCACATCAAGTGCAATTATTTGCTCACCTGTAAATTTGTCAAGCTTGGCCACATGCAGTATCACATATTCTCCCATGTTGATTGCTTGAAGCAGAGACTGGATTTTATCAGGAAATGAGGTAGGCAGTGTCCAAGTGCGTAGAACCCCCGACTCTTTTTTATCATAAATTGTAATATCAGTAGTTGTTCCTTTTTTTCCAAAATCCTTTGCAATTGATTCGTCAGCAAGGAGTGTAAAATTGACTGATTTCATTTTATTTTAGAGATTAAAAGACTAGTAAAATAGGTTTTGGAGTTTAGCAGCGACCAGTAGGCAGACCAGATGTATTCACACAGTTAGTATTGTTCAATGTAGATGCCCTGCTCATCATGCCTGATGATGAATGCATCATCATTCCAAGTTGTGTAAGTGCATCACCAAGTGTAGATTTGCTCACAGGAAGACCATGTGCATCATTTATGATTACCATCACGCTTTGTCTATAGTTCTTTATCAAGTCAGCATATTGAGATCTCTCATTTTGATATTTTAGTTTGATAGCACTAAGATTGGTTGTGCAATAGCCATTTCGAACACCTGATATTTGATCAGGGCTTGCAGATTGTAATTTGTCTCTGCAATCGGCAATAGCTTGCTTAGTTTCAATTCCTTGTTGATTAAAGTCAGATATTGCTTGATGAATAAAGTCAGATACTTTCTGGGCTGCTTTTGTATCATTGGCATTAGGTACAATAGTGCTTGATGTCATGGTTTGATTCATTCCTGTAGAGTTCATCAAAGGCATATTGGTCTGACTCTTAGTACTAGAATTTGTCATAGACATTCCAGTCTGATTCATTCCAGTAGAATTCATCATGGGCATAGTATGATTTGTGATTGGTTGACCAGTATTAGTCTGAACGCCAGCTGATGTAGCAGTAAAGTTGGCTGCGTATGATGAGCCAATTGGTACAACCATGGCGCTTGCCAACACTGTTGCCACAACAAGCAGTATGCTAAATTTCATAACTATGCTTTTTCTAGTCAGTATTTAAGCTAAAAGAGGAAATTCTGGTAATATTTACAGTGAATATTTTTACACCAAATGCAAAACAACCAGATTTTCTGACGCAATTAGAACAGGTATTTCCTGGATGCAACAAGCAGATCAACTTTGTAGTGTAGTGTCAAACGAGGATTCACTTTGAGAACCCAGGCAAAAAATTGCGGCTTGGTAGAATTGAGGATCAACTGAAATCCATATTGTCGTATTTTTTTTCTTATTGATGTTTCATCCAGTCTTGTTTTCACAGAATTTTTCCCTCGCTCATAATCATATGGATCAGATAAAATGAGAAATTTTTTTGCCTGACGATTAATTACCTGTAAGAGATTCGATGGTTCTATAAGCTCCAAGACATTTAATGCTACAACAATGTCAAATCTTGTTTTTCCAAATGGATGTGATAGTGAGTCAGCCAGGAAAAAATCTACATTTTGCAGTCTGTGCTTTTTTGCTTCCACTAGAGCAAAAAATGATTTATCAATCCCAAATGCAGTATTGGATTTTTTTGCCAATGCCACAGTTGTTGTGCCTATTGAGCAACCGTGCTCTACTACGAGATTACATTTTGGCATCCTAGTTATGACATTCTGTAGTGCTAGATGAAATTGTGACTTTTTACTTTGTTTGTATATCGTAGTCCAATTTTTTTCCAGATCAGTAGTATCATTTCCCATATGAGGTATTTTCTGTAATGCTTTTTTGATGACAGATTTTATTTTCAAGTTTTTTGCATGCAACAAAAGATATCCACCCAATTTTGCCCTTATTGAAAAATACAGAGAAAGATCATCAACTAGAAAAGGAATCGAGGATATTATGGGATACGTGTTGCCACAACCAGTACAAGAGAGCATCCCTTCGATGATTTCATCATCGTGCTCAAACACTTCTAATTTTAAATCATTATTGCATTTGACACATTGCATATACTCTAAACTTGATTGGTGCACAGAAAATCAACACAAAATAACAGTACTAATCTATTCCGGAATCTTGTTTTCTTGGAATGGTCCAGAGTTATACCAGCAGTACCTAAAGTAATCAAGGCACCACTCGTGAAACAGAGTGTCTTTGCTGTAAAACATTTCTCTCATATCTGCATCTCCATCAAGTGTAGGGAACAACACGCATGCCTCTTTCTCATTTAGCACTACAACAACCTTAACATTTTCTTTCATCTTTCTTTCAACTAGCCCCTTGTCAAGCAAATCTTTCATTCCCAATTTGCCGAGAAGTTCTTTTCTGCCCTTTGGGACAATCACAGTATCAGAGAAGATATAGTTGAAGACAATTCCATGTTTTACCCTGTCCAGCAGAGGCTCAATTAGGTCCAACGGAACTTCGGTGAAAAGTTCGTAAATATACTCATCAGCATTCTTGTATACTAGTTTCCATTGTTCCAGTACCTTGACAAATCCTTTGATTTGTTGCCCTCCTGCCAATGCTCCTATTCTTTGTATGAACTTCATTGGAATATCACCAAAGTCGTGATTTTCAAAATATTTTCGGTTCTTTGAAAGAAACAGTAATGAAGGAACCTGTGTACACATTGTTTTACCATACGTAGTCAAATCATAATATCCATCCTTGTCCTTCATTATCAGTCCAGCATTAGAGAGTCGTTCAAAATTTCTGTGCACTTCTTGAACCGTAGCGTGAAGTTCTTTTGCCATGTTTGAGATTTTTGATTTTTGTTCTAACAGTTTGAAAATTATTTTTAGTCTTTGCTCACTTGCAAGTTCGAGAAAATCATTTGCGGCATTTTCATATATGTTGCCCACAGGAAATAAGATTCAAAGTATTTATGTAAATCTTACTAGTCATTTCAATCAAGACATGATTACAGTAGACTGTAAAGACATAGATGCCCTCAAGTCGCCTCTTGCTATTTACACATCAGACCAAGTTGGGGCTATGCCTGCTCTAAAATTGCACGAGTTTGTACTAGCACCAATAACTGATGAATATATTGACCCATCAAACGTGATCCAGGCAATCAAGAGTTTTCTTACATCATTATCAATTGAGAAACACTTTGCAGTTATTCAAAAGAAAAATACAATCACTATAATACCAATAGATGACTACAAATTGGAAGCCAAACCAAGCGGCCCAACAGACCAATTTTTCTCATGTGTTCATTGCGGACACGTTACTCAATTTGAGGCAGTACACAACAATCACATGAAGATACATTATTTATAATACAAAATCAAGCAGTTACACTATTGAGAGACGACTTCGTAAAAGGTTGGTTTTGGTGGACCTTCAAGATATGAATGTCCCTTTGATTGAATCCTAAAGTGTTCCTGAGTCTTGTGCATGTCTTCAAACTGCTTTTGTGTTTCAAACTCTACCAAAATGATGTGTTTTCCAGCACGTGTCTCAAGAAGTCTTCTTCTTACAAATCCATCAAACTTGGATAGTTCCTGATTTGATTCAGTTATCCAGCTCTTGAATTGGTCTTCTGAGCCCTTTTTGACTTGGATCTCTGCTGCAACCACGAACATGTGCTTTTCAAGTAAAGGTTCGCATAATAATATTTCTAAGATTTTCATAGACAGAGAGTTTAATGATTTTCCTGTTCAGAGTACCAATAGCCAGTAATACTAAATAACGGAGACAAACCGACCAAGATCATGAATGAGAAACTCCTTGCAGTAGGAGCAATTGTTGCCGCAGTAGTTGTTATGGCTACAATAGTTTTCCCATTCTGGAATTTAATCCCAAGCATGGTTACTGAAACAGTCCATGTTGTTTACGTAGAAGCAGGCAAGTGCACTGCAGAAACAAATGATGGATACATCATACGCGATATACCATGCAATGCAAAGATTGGGGACAATATTACTGCCACATATGATGCCAAAGTCAAAGACAGAGAGCACAAGATATAGCCAATTACAAAAGTTTTAGATCCCTTGTAACCTTGTCAATCATCTCTTCAGGTGCAGGACCAATTGAGATGCAAGTTATAGTACCAGGCTCAATTTGGGTGTGGCCTGCATCTGTAACCTCAGACCAGGGAAGATCATGATATATTGCATCTTTTTTCACCTTGTCTAATTCTGAGAGGCTAGATACTTTTAGTACAACTTTTTCTTGTCCGTATCTTTCCCATTGATCAAACCATTCCCTGTTTGATTTTCTGACATGTTCTGCCCCCAACACACATGCATGTCCGACCTGGGCTGCAATCTTTCCTGTACCCATCCCTAGATCTTTTCTGACAACTATTACTTGTTTTATTGTACCCATCTGATTTTTGATAACCATAGGACATGTTAAACTTTCGAGAATGCAGATAAGATACAAAAAATGAAATTATAAAATATCCATAAATAACGGTCATAATTTACTATATACATGCCAGGTATGAAATGCGTATCATGCGGTATTGGATTCTTTTCTGCCACAGGTTCTAACAAATGTTCCAAGTGCGCAGGCAAGGACCAACATATGGAAGAAAGCCATCACTCTTGTGGTTGCGGTCATAGCCACTAGAACCCATTTTTTCTAAAAAAATACATGATAAAATGAAATTGAAAAATTAGAAATACCATGCACCAATTTTCAAATATTTACTAAAAAACTTCAATAGGCAGGTTTTCGAAGATGTACATAATACAAAATGCCCAGTGTTATTCTAAATGACATTGAAAAAATAATTTCTGAGGTCTCAAAGTTTGGAGAGTTAGATTCTAGACTAAATGAACTATACCAAAGCATGGGTCAGACTCAGTACAAGAATCAGACTAATCTAGAAACAATAGTCATATTTGATTTGGTTGAATCTACCTCACTGAAGTTAAAAATTGGACACATGGAAGCCATGCAAAAGATATTGATGCACGACAAGATTTGCAAGGCAATAATAAAAAGACTGAATGGAGAAGTGTTAAAAGAAACTGGAGATGGGGTGGTGGCATTATTCAAAGATCCACTAAGTGCGTGTCTTGCTGCAATTAATGTAATAGAGATTTCAAACAGAAAAAGCATACCTACCAAAGCTGCTCTTGTTTTGGGCATTATTGAGAAAATAAAACTAAACAATAGAATAGACATATTTGGAATGTCCATGGATATTTGTTCGCGCATTGAAAAATATGCCACAGAAAATCAGATTTTGATAAACAGTAGTTTGCATGATACTGCTATGACATTTTTGAAAAATTATGATGATGTGTTAATCAGCAAGCCAATCTCTGTGACGTTAAAAGGATATGGTAAGACCAAGATTTATGAAATTGCGTCAAAACGCACAGGACTTAAGAATCATGTCAAGCGTCAATTGCATATAGAAGATGAACAACTATCAACAGATGAAAAAATCGAAATGATACAAAATGCAAGATCTGAGATAATAGAGATAGGCGAAGCTTTTCAAGACATTGCATACAACATAGAGGGTAGAACTTTTTCTGAATTTATAAAAAACATATTAAAAAACGGAATCAATATCAAATTCATCATAACGGATCCTAATGCGAATTCAAGAAACTCCTCACCAGATTATGAACCAATCATAATTTCTCAAGACCATTTTGTTACACTTAAAAGACTACACGATGAGATACAAAAGGAAAATTTTCCTGGAATATTTGAAATGTATTTGTACGAAAAGCCGGTACCATTTGCTGCATTTAGTATAGATCCAAACCAAAATGATGGATTTATCATAATTGCAAACCATTTGCCTGGTATAGCAAGATCAAAGATACCACATGTACAGATTGCAAAAACATCTCACCCGATGATGTTCAGTTCTCACATGTCAGCGATTAAATTCATAATAACAAATAGCAAACTCCAATAGATTTCATTTGAATATAAAACAGTGGCAACTAAATGACTAGTAACACAGTAAATAGTAGGAGATCAGTTCCACATGTGGTAATCTATCAAATGTTCTTCAATTCTTGATTTTTCAACGTGTGCGTGACATGTTCCGCAGACAATTACTTGTGACAGAGGGACATATTTCATGTTATGACAATATAGCTATTTCACTTATAGAGTTTTCTTATGTTTGTATAGTGCATAAGTCATTATCATAAAGGCTAACACCCACACCATGTTAACTGGATGTGAGTCACTGTATTGATCAGGAAATAGAGTCAGATAATCATAGTACCAATAATCAGCAAAAGAATAGATAAGAAAACCAATGACAAGCAATAACCAAACTTTTCCCAAAATACTTGAACGAAATACCATTGCCCCTAAGATTGCAAGTGCCAGCAGACCTGCATCAACTACTACATAATACAGACCAAGGAAATACGCAAAATCTAGTGGAGGTTTTTGTGAAAGTGAAGTATAAAGAAAGGTTCCCGTGGTAACCCCAATTATTACAGCCATCCATATTACATGACGTCTATTGAGAGTTTTTTTGAAATGTGTGATATTGACTACCAAATGATAGTAGAGAAATGGATACATTGTAACCCAAAATGCATCAGCAATGCTTGGAAAAGGAGCTGCCGCGGGAGGAGGAGCGACAAAATCTGAAATATACTCATATAGAACATTTGCTATAAAATAAAACAGTAGACCTATTCCTAATGCAAGATATGTCTTGCCAAGTATTGCTGAAGACCAATATCTTCTTGCTACAAAAACGCTCATGATGCCACCCGCAAGAGGGGCAAGAATAATTACAACGTCTGCAAGTGTGAAATTATTATTGACATAGTCTTCATACTTGTAGTCATAGATCAACATGCCAACAAAGATTCCAAAGATCAATGCTATTACACGATAATCAATTCGAGTTATCTTGATTGGAATGCTTTCAGACATTATACATAATTGAGAAACAGCACGTTATAGAGATGACGATTTAAAAGAAAAAAACAATAGAATTTTTTATAATAATATGTTTTTTATTGTAAAATTTAAATTTACAGAGATGTTTATTGTAAAACTCATGATATTATCACAGGCTTGACAGAATCTCATAAATAGAATAAATGAGTACTACATCGGTGCAGTTACAGATCATAATCTATGCGGCAATGAATTTTTTTGGTTTTGATTCTAATACAGATGAGGTAGGAGTTTGGGTCAATTTTTCAACCTCTGTATTTTTTGCGGCAACTATTGGAGTTTTAGTTTATGCAACAGTGTTACAAAGAAAGGCAATCGAGGTTGATGAATATGGAGATTTGAGAGAGCAGCATCATGAGTTGATAACATTTCAAATTGAGAACGGTGAAACGTTAGAGATTTTTGAAAAAGTCAAGATCCCTCAAAAACACATAGGAATAGATGACAATAAAATAATTTTAGATGAGCACGAAATTTTACTTTATCAATTTTACGTTGCAGAATTTGACATGTATGAAAGAGTGTGGTTTTTGAAAAAAGAAAAGTCCAAGTTAACAGAATACGAATGGACGTGTTGGATAATATACATGGAAAAAATGTCCCATCATTGGATTTTCAGGTATGCATTTAATCAAATGAGAACTATTTTTGATGACGAATTTATGGACCACATCAGAGAAAAGATCATAGAAAGGCAAGACAGAAACGAAAATGTTTTAGAAACACTTTACGAGGATGCCAAGAGAGAATACAAAAAAGAATATGGAAAAGAGTTAGTTTTTTCTGATAGGGTAGAATATCAAAAATAAATCAGAGTACAAACACAATTTGTCGTCATAGAAATAACTAGTCAGAAATAATCCCAAGGAGTAGAAGTAATAGAATCAAGCCATTCCTTACCATCTACTTTTTGTGCTTTTTCTTGGGGTGTCACACAGTGTGGAATTAGCCTAGTTTTTCCGCCAATTACTTGTTTTTGAACTATCAGGTCTTTTCCTACAGGGCAAATTACTTGCTCGGGAAATACTAGCCATTCTTTTTCATCTGGAAATTGTTGTTCACTTGGTTCACGAAGTTTTTTATCAAATGCATATATCCTGTTTGCTTCACGAAGTCCTGTCATGTATGCTCCATGAACAGTTGCAGGATAGAATTTGGTAGTAGCTTCACCAGCAAAGAAAACACGATATGTTGTGCCAGGTTCATTTTTAACAGGAGCGGCTATCTTGTCATAATCATCAGGAGTGCCATTTACTCCGACATAAGAATATGCGCCGTATGAAAATGGATCATTGAGCCAAGTTGTTACAAGCGAATCAACAGGGTCTAGTGTTTTTTCTTTATATATCGTTCTTAACACTTTCATTGCTTCTCGTACAATCTCGTCTTTAGATCTAGGTTCAATCTCCTCTGCATAGTCAGCCGCATTTAGCCCAAGAAGAATTGGTTGGCCATTTACTTTGTACATGTTAACAAAGGTATTCCAGACACCTTTTTTTTCAGATACGTAATTTATCCAGGCCTTGTCCGCATCTTCTTGCCAGAAGACTTGAGGGAATTTCAAATATGTTTTGTGAAATATTCCCATACCTATGTGGCGTATGGCAGTGATTTTTTCACCAGGCAAATTTGGCATAAATAATTCACTATGATTTTTTTTCAGTACCCCTAGAGGAAACGTGCATATTACATATTTTCCATTAAAGATATTTTGATTTTCCAAAATAACTTTGACGCCGTTATCATCATACTTTACAGTCTTGACAACATGATTTCGACGTATCTTTTCTTCACCTAATTCTTTTACTAGGCCATTGACTATTGTCATATAACCATCTGGAAAAACATCCTGTCCACCAGGTAAGATATATCCAATATGATCCCAGTATTTTGCAGAAAGTTTTTCAACAGACCCTGCCCAATCATTTTCTAACATACTTATGGCATATTCAAAATCACTCTGAATATCAGGAGATAGTTTATTTTTCAAAAGATATTGTTGTACTACAGAACCTAGAGTTTTGCGAATTCCAACATGACTTTGTTCATTTTGCATAAAGTGAAGAAAGTCAGTCCACTCGTATTTCATTTTACTTTGAAATACATTATCTAATTTTGTTCCATCGTGATCATATACAGAATAAGATTCCCCTTCATCCACTCTTTTTAGCTTGATGTTGTACTTGTCTGCCAACTTGTAGATAGGATTTTCCCTTATTCCACTTATCCAGGATGCGCCCTTGTCAAGTGATGCACCAAGTGAGTTATCAGTATGAATTCTGCCTCCAATCCTATCTCTTGACTCTAATATCACAACATCATAACCATAATGTTGTAATCTAAGAGCTGCCGCAATACCTGACATTCCAGCACCAAGTATTATTACATCATGATTTTCTTCCATTTAGTATTCTACCTTCCTTAAGACTACAAATGATGGTACTTTGGTTGAAGTACGCATATAATCAATAGAGACAAGACGAAAAATGTTCCTGTTTTTTATCACCTCACAAAACTGAGAGTCTTTCTCCAATTTCTGTAGATACTGTTCAACCCAACCCCAATCTCCATTAGGACTACATGAGTAGATTATCCAGTGATAAGCGTCATTTATCCATATGATGTCAAAAGGATACATTCTACAATCAAATGGTCTGTTTTCATAAATACTGCAAAAATTATTCTCAGGATTTAGAAATACACAGGATTTTGAACCAATTGCCTTTTTTATCACATGAATTTTCGCATTGTCAATTGCAATCTCCTTGACATATTCAGAACCAGATTTCTCTACGGATCTAAGCTTTTCCAGGTCAGAAGGAAACAGCAATGGTTCTGCAAAATCAGTACAGCAGGATTTGGAGGTACATTCATTGCATATTTTCATGCTACCGGTGATTGGCGCAGAATCTTGTATAGGCAGATTCATTGAAATATGACTAGTCATTTTCTCTCATCCTGCATTCATACAAGATGTATAATGCATGATTTTTGAAAAATGAAAAGGAGTTAAGTCTGTCATCTATCTTTTCAAGTTTCTTGTTTATGACAGACAAAAAGGGTGAAAAGGAATTAGCCTGTATTTTTTCAGGAATTATCATTGTTGAAATATGAACTCCCCTTTTACCAACGATCTCAAATCCATATGATGATACCAATTTTTCAAAAAATCGTGGATTGTATCGATATGTCTTGACTTTGATTGGTTCAAAATTATCATCATGAGATTCCCATTCAAACATTACCTTGTTTTTGTACATTCCCTGTAATGCAGAAACTAGGCCATTTTTCCCATAATGACCAAGAAAATACGACACATCAAATATGCTAGAAGATGGAATGTCAAAGAGAAACTCGCCTCCTTTTTCACATATTCTTGCAATTTCTGCGAGTGCTTGTTCTATATCTTCAATATGCTCAAGTGTATTAAGACAAATTATTCTTTCAAAAGATTTGTCCTGAAATGGAATATGGGTTATTTCGGCATTAATTGGAGAAAAATGATGTGTGTTGTATTTTCCTTGAGCTGTCTTTAACAATCTCCAAGTAAGATCAAGTCCAACTGCTTCGTTTCTTGTTTGCATTAGTAGACTAGTGGTAAGTCCGGTACCACACCCTAAATCTAAAGTTCGTGGCTTTTTTGAATGAAGATGATTTTGAACAAGTTTGTTATATTCAAGATATAATTTCTCCCAATATGAGCAGCCTTCTATTTTGTCATAAGTCGATGACTGCTGAGTGTAAAAATCAGATACAGAGTTTGCTAGCACCAAATAGCCTCCATACTACAGCCCACATGCAACGAACTTGTTTAAAAAGTTCAAGAAAATGTATTATTTGTATCTAATAAATTAAAACATGAATAAATTATGTTTTATACGAACATTTACAAATTATTTATAAAATATAACAAATTCAAAGGCTTGCAAAACAAGTCAATGTGATACACCCAAGTAAAATGATGCAGTGACATAAACTAGATGTGATTTCAAATCATTTTCACTGGATTAAAAATAACACGTACAACCCCACATTGAATTAATAGTGCGAATACAGATTAGTTTGTAAAAATGGATTATGACGTAGTCGTAGCAGGCGGAAGCGTAGCAGGGCTTTTGTGTGCAAGAGAGATTGCTGCAAGAGGTCACAAGGTCCTAGTTATAGAAGAAGACTATGAAATTGGCACACCAGAGCATTGCGGAGGAGTTGTCAGCATACCTGCGATGGACGACCTTGGCATAATACCAATACGAGCTACACTTGACAACAAGATACGCTCTGCCAAACTGATTGCGCCATCAGGCAAGAGTTTCACACTTGATGCAAGACCACAACAAGTCATAGTCTTGGACAGGAGAGAGTTCGATAAACAAATTGCACACCAAGCCCAAGTCAAGGGTGCAGAGATTCAAGTCAAGACATCGTTGAGAGAAATTACAAAACAAGGAGTCAGGACCTCAGAAGGCGAGATAACGTGTAAGATAATAGTTGATGCAAGAGGAGTTACATCCCTTGTTCAAAAAGACAGGACTGGAATATTACAATCAGCACAATACGAAGTCTTTGCAGACTGGATAGACAAGGAAAGAATCGAGGTATATTTGGACCAAGAAAAATATCCGGGATATTTTGCATGGGTCATACCAACAAGAAGGGATGAGGCCAAAGTAGGAGTTGCAGGAAGAGGAATCAATTCTGCAGATGCACTAGAAGAGTTTCTTGGTAAAAAAGGAAAGCATTCAACTATAAGAAAAATTTTTGCGCCGATCTGGGTAAAGGGCCCAATCAAGGAGTTTGTTTCAGGAAACATGGTCACAATAGGTGATGCGGCAGGCCAGGCCAAGCCCACAACTGCAGGCGGCATATACACATCAGGAATGGGAGGAATATACGCGGGTGAGGCAATCTCAGAATTTTTAGAATCAAATGATACCTCCAGGCTAGGAGCATACCAGGAAAAATGGGCTGCAAAGTTTGGAAAAGAATTTGAGAATATGCTTCTTGCAAGATCGTTGCTTGAGAGACTGGACAATCAGTCCATTGATTCCATTTGCCAATCAGTCACACCAAAGATGCTCGATGAGATCTCAGCCGAAGGAAGTTTTGATTTTCATACCACATCAGTTGCAAAGATGTTGGGTGTACGTGGATCGGCAAAAGCAATCCAGGCAATCTTGGGAAATGAACTGAGAAGATTGTTTAGCTGAATCAAAAATCATAAGCAAGATATAAATGCGGTAGAAATCGAGTTTTATTCATGTCATCAACCATAGCATTACCTGTGTGCAGTTCTTGTCACAGACCTATTATGCCTAATGATAAGTGTGTAAAATTTAACTGTCCAAGTTGCGGCTCTGTATTGCTTTGGAGATGCGAGAGTTGCAGAGAAGCAGCAAGACCATACAAATGCAACTCATGTACTTTTGAAGGACCGTAAAAATTGGCACGATTATCACTAAGAGCAAAAATTCTTCCAACAGGAACTGAAGTCAATCTGGATGACATTGCAAAACAAATTGGCTCCTCACTAAAGGAAGGAATCACTCTTTCAAAATATACAAAGGAACCACTTGCTTTTGGTCTATACTATCTTAATGCAGAGTTTGCCCTGGACGACAAGGAAGGACAGATGGATTCTCTTGAAAACACAGTACGCGGTGTTGAAGGAGTAGGAGAATTTGAAGTGTTAGGATTGAGCCGAACATCGGTTGACATGAAGTAGGTGTCACCTTGACTAAAAAAGACGAACTGCTACAGATGCGGGTCGGCGAAGCAAAACAAAGAGACGTCGGAAAAAGACGAGCAAGAATCGAACCAGAGGCAATGGAGTTTTTAAAAGTAGAAGCAGGTGACATGATTGAAATCATTGGGAAAAGAGCCAGCTGCGCAATAGTTTGGCCTGCAGATGATGACAACAAGGCTCCAGATGTTATACGAATAGACGGCCAGACAAGAAAGAATGCTGGAATTGGAATAAACGATCTAGTCAATGTCAGAAAGATTACTGCCAAGCCTGCAAAAAGTGTCACACTAATGCCAGTAAATGGAAATGTTACAGTAGACAAGGAATTTACAGATTTTGTAAAAAACAGACTCAGAGGACTGCCGCTTTCAGAAGGAGACGAGATATCTGTAATGATTCTAGGAAATTCCATGGATTTCAAGATTCACAAGATTGCGCCAAAAGCAGTGGTAAAGATAGAGCGAAGCACATCAGTAACAATACTTAGCGAAACATCAGTGGACAAGAAGGTCCGCGTTACATTTGAGGAAATAGGCGGACTCAAGACACAGACAAAAAGAATGCGAGAGATTGTCGAGCTTCCATTAAGACATCCGGAGGTCTTTTCAAGATTGAACATAGAACCGCACAGTGGAATATTGTTGTATGGTCCACCAGGATGCGGTAAGACATTGATTGCAAAGGTACTTGCAAGTGAATCAGAGGCCAACTTTTACTCTATCAATGGGCCTGAAATCATGAACAAGTATTATGGTGAGACAGAGGCAAGATTGCGAGACATATTCAAGGAGGCAAGAGAAAACTCGCCAAGTGTAATATTCATAGATGAAATTGATGCAATTGCTCCAAAAAGAGAAGAAGCATACGGAGATGTTGAGAAGAGAGTAGTTGCACAGCTGCTAGCATTAATGGACGGCCTAAATGACAGAGGAAACGTCATCGTGCTTGGTGCAACAAACAGGCCAGACAGCGTCGACCCAGCCCTTCGAAGACCAGGAAGATTTGACAGGGAAATAGAGATATCAGTTCCAAATGCAGACGGCAGATTAGAGATATTACAGATTCACACAAGAGGCATGCCGTTGCAAGATGTTGATCTAAAAAAACTTGCATCAGAATTACACGGTTATACAGGAGCTGACATCAAGTCACTTTGCAGAGAAGCTGCAATGAAGGCACTTAGAACATTTCTCCCAGAGATAGAGACAGAGACTGAAAAGATTGCACCAGAGATACTACAAAAGATGAAGATAACACTGCAGGACTTCTATGACGCAATGCATGAAATTGTACCTACTGCAATGCGTGAATTCTACGTTGAGAGTCCAAAGGTGTGGTGGAAAGAAGTAGGAGGACTAGATGATGCCAAGCGAACACTTGAAGATAATCTAATTACAGCAATAAAAGAGCCTGCAAAATTCCAAAAGATGGGAATCAAGCCGCCCAAGGGAGCATTATTGTATGGTCCATCAGGATGCGGCAAGACATTGCTTGCGCGCGCACTTGCAACAGAGAGTGGTGCAAACATGATTCTAGTACGCGGACCTGAAGTACTATCAAAGTGGGTCGGAGAATCTGAAAAGGCAATAAGGGAAATATTTCGAAAAGCCAAGACTTCATCTCCGTGTATTATAATATTTGACGAGCTTGACTCACTTGCAAGATTCAAGTCAAACGACGAAGGAGGAGTAGGTGAGAGGCTTTTGAGTCAGCTCTTGACAGAGATGGAAGACGGAGGAGCCTCAAGAGTCGTAGTGCTTGGAATATCAAACAGGCCAGACCTTATCGACCCGTCACTGATACGACCAGGCAGACTGGACTTGATAATCTTTGTACCTCCGCCAGATGAGAAGGGAAGATTTGAGATTATCCGACTACTTACAAAACAGATGCCACTCTCAGGGGACACGGACCTCAAAGAGATTGCAGTTGCGACAAAAGGGTACAGCGGTGCTGACCTTGTTGCAGTGTGCAGAGAGGCAGCAGTCAATGCAATGCGAAACAATAGCCCAAAGATAACAAGCGCAGACTTTTCAACAGCATTAAGAAATGTGAAGCCTTCAATTACAAAGGGAGTAGAGGACTGGTACATGACTGTCAAAGATAATATAACATATGCATTACCAAAACCAATGGACAAGGCGTTTTACGGTTAGATATGGCAATACCACTTAGAAACATTGTATATGAAAAAATCAAGATAGCAGGATCTCTTACCGATTCTGAATTATCAAAAGCACTCATAAAAGCAGGAATATCAATTCCGGAAGACGAGTTCAACAAGACATTACTTAATCTAGAGATCTATGGCTTGATCAAGGTTACATGGCTGACAAAAGAGGACCGCAGGATAGAGATTGCAGAAAAAGAAGAAGGTGAAGATGAAATAGAAAAGCAAAACATGGAAAACCTAGAGCGAGAGTACGAGTCTGGATTTCCTGGCGTTGACCAAGAACAAGAAATAGAAGAATAATTCCATCACAGACAAATTTTCAAAAAATACCATGCAATTTTAAAAATAACTTTTTATTTTATTATTGGAATGTGAAACGCTGCATCAAGTGCAATTCCTACAAAGATTATTGTCAAATATGGGGCTGTGACCTTGTATGCCTTCCATGCAAAGTCAGAAGTTGGAGTCTTTGTCAGCTTGTAATGGTACAGCAACATCAAGCCACCTGATACCAGTGCCACTCCGAGGTAGACATAGCCTAGTCCAAATGCAACAAGTGAGATAGAATATGGCAGCAGTATTGCTGTATTTATCAAAATATACTTTGAAGTCTTTTGCATTCCAATCAAGACAGGCAACATTGGCACCTTGGCTTCTGCATAGTCGTCCCGTATCTTCATTGCAAGACACCAAAAGTGGGAAGGAGTCCATACAAAGACTAGCATTCCAACGAGCACTCCAAGAAGGTCCATTGAGCCTGTCGCTGCAGCCCATCCTGCCATCGATGCGCAGTTTCCTGCAAATCCACCTATGACAATATTAGTCCAGTTGTTGCGCTTGAGCCATACAGTATACACCATGACATAGAAAAATATTCCAAGTGCGATGAAAAATGTAGATACTGGATTTAATGTAAACCATGCATAAATTACAGATATTGCACTTACTCCCAGCCCGTACATCAAGACGCTGCGAGCAGATATTCTTCCAGACGGAATTGGTCTTGTGCTTGTTCTTTTCATCAGTGGATCGATATCTCTGTCGTAATAGTGGTTTAGTGCACTGGAACCAGCCGATGACAATGCACCTGCAATGATAAGATGAATCAAAGTTATTCCATCAAGTGGCTTGTGTGCGATCAAAATGCTTGCAGCGTACATCGAGGTGATGGCAGTGATTACAAGTAAAACTATGATTCTAGGTTTTGATACTTCAAGTATTTCCTTTAATCCCACAGATCTTGGCGGTTTTGCAGGGAATTTAATTTCTTCGAAGATTGGCCGTCGACGTTCAAAAGAATTAAGTATGTCACCTCATGGAACAACCACAAATGAGTGACTGGGACCTCATGATGCCAGGAATGGGACTTACTGCAATAGGAATGGCAGGAGTAATTTTATCATATTTGGGTATCGCAAACACTTTCCTTACAGGAATGCAGGCCCTTTCAGGACTTACAATGTTTGTAGGAATGATATTTTTGTCGGCAGGAATTCTAAGTGGAGGAGTTTCCACAAGCCCAAGAGCCAAGGCAACCACGCTTGTCATCTTTGGTATAGCAGGCTCTGTTGCAACATATGCAATCGGTCAAAATAAAATAGTCACATCATTGCCAGTCTTTACAGGATTACTGATAATCATTCTAGTTCCAACCATAGTTTTGGCATTCTTCTCAATGAAAAAGCCAAAGTACTTCAAGCCAGTTGCTACAATATTTGTAGCAGCAATGATAGTAGGAATTGGCTCTTACACAGCATTTGGATTCATTGGACCAGGTGCCCAATTCCATTTACCAACCGCAGGCCAGAATGCAACAAACTCTACTGCGCCAACATCAAATGTTCCAGTAATATCAATAGAGATTCCTGCAAACGCATCAGTGCAAGGAAATCCAAGCTTTACTCCAAATGAGGTCACAGTTCCAAAAGGGGACATCATAGAATGGAAGAACAATGACAAGGTGCCACATACAGTTACCAATGCACCTGATGGGGCAATATTTGATTCAAGCATCATAAAACCAGGAAATACATTCAGACTAGATACATCAAAACTTAATGCTACGGAGTACAATTACATGTGTACAGTTCATCCATTCATGACAGGCAAGATAGAAATCACTGCTCCAATGTTTGCAAATGTCACCATCTCAAGTGGTGCATCAAAGCAAGCAACAGGTCAGAAATACTTTGATCCTCAAGAGATTACAGTAAAGGCAGGAACTACCGTAGTCTGGACAAATGCTGACAGTGTAGCACACACTGTAACAAGCGGCGCTCCAACTGATTCCACACCAGGAGGATTGTTTGATTCTGGTCTAGTCAAGCCAGGCAAGACTTTCCAGTTTGCATTTACAAAAGAAGGTACAACTCCATACTTTTGTACAGTCCACCCATGGATGACTGGTAAAGTAACAGTAGGATGATTAAACAAATAGCGATATCATCAAGTCAGATAAAACTACTTGCAGAGCACTCTAAAAAAAATTCTCCAAATGAATCATGTGCCATATTATTTGGAAAGACAGAAAACAATATCACTACAATAAAAGATATTTTCTTTGCAAAAAATATCGAGGAATCACCAGTGAATTTTACAATATCAAATGATGAATTAATATCAGCATACAGCCAAGCAGAGAAAAAGAACCTTGATGTAAGTGGGATATTTCACTCCCATCCAGTATCTGAGCCATATCCATCTTCTACTGACAAAAAGTACATGGAGGTAAATGATGTACCCTGGGTGATATTCTCAAATATAGAAGACAAGTTCATGGCGTATATTTACAATTCAGGGATTGTCCAGATTCCCTTGAAAGTATCATGATATGTTTTGAAATATAATCACGAACTACTTTTTGTGAACCTTTTTGTGTCTTTCAAGGTGATCTCTGTCTGTAAATACAGTGTCACAGTCCTTGCATTTTAGCTCGGATTTAATGCTCCACAACGGCATTAATTATTCAAACTAACGTAAAAGGTTTTATGAAATAATCTCAAATTTTGCCTTTGAGCCGTCTGCTATCTTTGGAAAAGGCATCTCGGGGTTTATTTTTCCTATAACCGTGACAGGAGAATACGGTTTGATCTCACCATTCTGACTTAGAGGCGTAGGTCCAAAAAAGAAACATAGTGCATTTCCAGGCGGCCAGTAGGCAACATCCATTGGACTTACAAGTGATTTTGGATTTTCAAGTTTTGCATCTATTGGGATACCGTCAGTGTACAGCTCTTCTCCCCAGACATGAATTACAGTAGATATGGGCATGATGTTGATTATTTCTTTCATTGTTGTTGACGCATTAGTATCATCGAGATCTACAGGTATGGCAATACCTGAAATGACTAGCCTTGCTTTGCGCATCATGTTAAAAATATATCCAAATTAGATTAAATATCCCTTTTTTCTAATTTCTGATATGGAAATACACGTATACGATACATACGTAGATGCAAAAGACGGTCACACCATGCACTTTGATGTCATTACAAGCAAAAAGGATCACCAAATGGCAATCCAGTATGCAAAAGAATGGCTAAAAAGCATAGGTGAAGGTGATTCAAAGGTTTCAACCGAAGAATGTCAATTCTGCCATTCACAGGGTGCACCAGAACCAATTGCAAACGAGATCCAAAAGAAAGGCTATTTCATCCAAAAAATGGAAGGCTGCCCGTAAGATCTAATCTTTCTTTTTTGATTTTAATTATTTTTAAAAACTCTTTTTTATCCTCAAATATGGTAGTGATACCATGAAGAAAAGCTACAACAGGCTAACAGTTGAAGGAGACATACAGACCAAGTGGATATGCGGCTGTTTTGAGACAGTTGACGGATTTTTCAAGTTTTGCACCCAGCACAGCGAATCCATGAAACAGACCATCGAGGCACAAATAGACAAGCTTGACATGACTACAGTGGTAGAGGAAAAATAAGACCTAGCGTCTCTTGGCATATGGCTTGAATGTCCAGCCTGCAAGACCACGTCGCACCATCTTGTTAAATCTCCTGCCATGACTCAGGTATGGAAACCTCATGTGAATCAACTCATGGACTATGGTATTTTCAAGCATCTTGTCATCCTGGATTTTTCTTACATTCAAAAACACGACATTATCTTGGATGTATGACACTCCAAGATACTTGTATGCCGAAGTTCTCCTCCCTTGAGTTATCTCTTTTGGCATCTCTAGTACTTCTTTTGTTGTAAGTAATATCTTGGGTTCTGGTATACTAAATCGTGCCGAGTATACTCCAACTTTTTCAAGTATCCTAAAACGTAATTCAGAATCAAGTTTCATCAGTAATAGAATTTTTCAAATTTTGAAAAATTAATGTATCTTGTCAAAAATCATCTTGACACTGGTGGATTTTTTTATTTCAACCATTTCATTGGTAAAGCAGGGTCAGAAATTACATTAGATTAATCATTCAATATCATACAGCCACCGTCTCCTCATTCCCCACTCATCATATCCATTATCTTTCTTGCCTTGTTTTTTATCTCCTCTGTTACTTGAACTATTACAAGCCCTTCATTTGGCTGGCCATATAGAACAACAGAGCCTTCAGGGGAATATATCACAGCAGGCAATACAAGCAAGTCTTCTTCCCCGTCTATGACAAGTCGAACAGGTGGAGCCATACCTAGTGCTTTTTTGATACCATCAATGCTTTCAGAAGTAATTTGTGCTGCAGGATTTTTGCAATGCAATATGGTTTTGACATATCCAAAAGGCAAGTCCCGCTTGTTTCTTTTTTCAAGCGAGTCAACAATTTGAAGTGAAGGATTAATCCCGTATGAGACAAGTTTGTCAGTTGTTGCATCACCGACTGTAATCACAAATGCATCTTTTGAGATGTAACTTTTTACAGCAGCCTTGGTAACTTGAAAATCAGGAATTAGGACTCCAAGCGGTTTTTTTAATTCAGAACGAAGATTTTCTGGTAAGTGCACAGCTTTCCTTTGTTTTGAGCTATTTTTGAGTTGCGACCTCTGCTTTCATCTCTTCGCTTAGTTGAGATGCAAGCATGCTGCATCTGGCAGCAACATTTTTTGCCACAACCATAAAGGCCTGGGACAAGACAGAGTTTGGGTCAGTTACTAAAACAGGTTTGCCACTGTCAGAGCCTTCCATGATTCCAGGGTTTAATGGAATCTCGCCCAAAAATGGCAGGTTGTGTGTCTCGCTCATCTTTTTGGCACCTTCCTTTCCAAAGATGTAATGCTTTGAAGTACAATTAGGACATACAAAGTAGCTCATGTTTTCTATTACTCCCATTATTGGGATATTCAATTTTTGGAACATGCCAAATGCCTTGACTGCAATATTGCTTGCAACTTCTTGCGGAGTTGTAACTACAACAATACCAGTAATTGGAATGGTTTGTGCAAGTGTCAATGGAATGTCACCAGTTCCCGGAGGCAAGTCTACAATTAGATAGTCAAGATCAGACCAGTTGGTATCAACCAGAAATTGTTTTAGTATTCCAGATATTATAGGACCACGATATATTGCAGCCTGGTGTGCCTGGTCTGCAAAGAAACCAAATGACACAACTTTGAGTCCGTGTGATTCAGCAGGCTGTAATTTATTATTGTCAACTTCCATTGCAGATTTTCCCATGCCAAGCATCAACGGTACACTTGGTCCATAGATGTCTGCGTCAAGCAATCCAACTTTGGCACCAGTCTGTGCAAGTGCAAGTGCCAAGTTAACAGAGACAGTTGTTTTTCCTACTCCTCCTTTTCCACTTGCAACACCGATGATGTTTTTTACAGTCGGCAACATCTCGTCCATGCTAAGTGATCGTCCTTCCATGACTTTGGCTGTAACTTTGAGATCAAATTTTGAGATATCTTTTATTTTTGCAATTGCAGCCCTTACATCTTGTTCAATTTGGTCATTGAAAGGACATGCAGGAGTTGTAAGCTCTAGTGTGAATTTGAGATCATTTCCATTTATCTCGACATCTTTTATCATCCCCATTGAGACGATATCTTTTTTGAGATCTGGATCGATGACAGTACCAAGCGTAGATAGTACTTGATCAACTGTTACCATAAAATAAAAAATCTCAAATACGCTATTTAAACATAAACGAAAAAAACAGTCTGGCCATCAAAAGATTCATAAATTCAATTTTAATGTTCATTTTTGGATGTTTTCTATATCTACCCTTACTGATGTAGTTAGAATACCGCCTAAACTATTTGGTGAATCACTCAAAAAGGCAGCAATTACAATTTTGCGTGAAAAATATGAGAGTATGATAAATCCAGAATTGGGTTATGTCATCATGATACTTGAGACCAAGGTCGAAAAGATGGGTAAGGTCATTGCAGGCGATGGTGGAACTTATCACAGAGTAGAATTTACAGCATTAACATTCTCACCAAAACTCCAAGAGATTGTTCGAGGAGAGATTGTAGAAATTACAGACTTTGGTGCATTTGTAAGAATTGGTGCAACAGATGCATTGTTACACTTGTCACAAATAATGGATGATTATCTAAAGAGCGATGTCAAGTCCGGCATGATTTTGGCAAACCAGAGTGGAAGAACAATGAAAATTGGCACTACACTCCGTGCAAGAATCACTGCGGTATCAATTGGTAAGACAGCAGCTATGAAAGTCGGTATTACTTGCAGACAGCCATTCCTTGGTGCAGATGAATGGATTGAGGAAGAAATCAAAAAGAGTAAGAATCCTGCTGCCGCAGCTGCAGCAGAGGTAAAAAAACCCAAGGCACCATCAGCAGGCGCTGAAAAAGCAAAAGCATCGGAGACCAAGTGATAAGAAATGGTACGAGAGCTTGCTTGTCGCAAATGCAAATTTGTTACAGTGGGTAAAGTATGTCCAATATGCAAGTCATCAGATCTTAGTCCGGACTGGTCAAGTTCTGTTCTTGTTGTAGACCCAGAAAATTCTGTTGTTGCAAAATCTCTTGGAATAAAAGAGAAAGGCAAGTATGCACTCAAGGTAACCTAAGTTGCAAAGTGCAAAAAATTATCTAGAAAAATTTCTTGCTGAAGATATTGGTTCAGGGGACATCACAAGTAAATTACTGCCGCGAAAAAAAATTACTGGTACCATAATATCAAGACAAAGAGGTATCGTTGCAGGAGTCAAGTATGCGGCATATATTTTCAGGTCACGCGGATGCTCAGTTACCATACACAAAAAAGATGGGCAACAAGTATCTGAGAATCAAAAAATAATCACAGTATCAGGGTATGCGTATGCAGTACTATCCTGTGAGAGAACGGCACTAAATCTAATGTCACGTATGAGCGGAATTGCAACCCAGACAAACATGTATGCAAAAAAGATTCGTGCTGCAAATCCAAAGGTTGCCTTGTACTCTACAAGAAAGACAGCTCCCGGTCTTAGAATCTTTGACAAGGATGCAGTTGAGATAGGCGGAGGCCACAAGTATAGAATATCACTTGACCAGATGGTCATGATTAAAGACAATCACATTGCAGCATCAGACTCTTTTGTAAATTTGGTAAAAAGTGCGGCAAGAAAATACAAAAAATTCGAAGTTGAAGTTGAGAACTTGGAGGATGCAATAACTGCTGTCAAGTGTGGAGCATCAATAATCATGCTTGACAATATGGCGCCAAATGATATAAAAAAAGTCATATCAAAATTAAAAGAATTGAATCTTAGAAATAAAGTAAAGATAGAGGCATCAGGCGGGATTGATTATTCCAATGTATCAAAGTATGCCAAGGCTGGCGTTGACATGATATCAATTGGAAGACTCACAAGTGCTGTTACAGGCCTTGATTTGAGTTTAGAAGTTAGTTGATTGCAAGCATTCTGTCTATTGCAAGATGTGCCTTTTCTGCAATGTTTCTTGGCACTTTGACTTGATACTTGTTTTCTTGGAGTGATGATAGTACTTTTTCAGGTGTAATCATCTTCATGTACTTGCATACTGCGTTTTCAGACATTGGTATGAATTGCTTGTCCGGGTTTTGTTTTTGCATTCGGTACAATATTCCAGTCTCTGTAGCAACAACAAATTGCTTTGATGAGGAATTTTGGGCATGAGTCATCATACCTTCTGTTGACAATACCTGGACTTGTCTTGAGCCATAATCTCCAGATGCCACATCATACATTACAGATGAGGTGCAACTACATTCTGGGTGGACAAGAAACTCGGCATTTGCAAATTGGTTTAGCTTTTCTTGTACGTCCTTTGATCGAATACCTGCATGTACATGACACTCTCCTGCCCAGATGAACATGTTGTCTCTGTTTGTCATCTTGGCAACATAAGAGCCCAAGAACATATCAGGCAAAAAGAGGACTTCTTTTTCCTTTGGAATTGATTTTACTACATTAACAGCATTAGATGAAGTGCAGCAATAATCAAGCTCGGCCTTTACTTCTGCTGAAGTGTTGACATATCCAACAGTAATTGCTCCTGGATGTTCTAATTTCCATTTTCGTAGCTCAGGTGCAGTGATGGTATCTGCAAGTGAGCATCCTGCACCAAGGTCTGGAATCAACACTGTCTTGTCAGGACATGTAATTGCTGCAGTCTCGGCCATGAAATGCACTCCACAAAACAGAATTGTTTTTTGCGTGGTCTTGGCTGCTTGTCGTGACAGGCCCAGCGAGTCTCCGACATAGTCGGCTACATCCTGGACATCAGGAAGTTGATAATTATGAGCAAGAATAAGAACGTCCTTTTCTTTTTTTAGTTTGAGTATCTCAGATTTGATATCCATTTTACAGTATAATTTGGAGTGATTCTTCTTTAAAGCGTCATGATGTTGACAAATTTATTGCAACTGCCGTATAAGGTGGCAAGATTTACCATTACGTTCCTATGTTAAGTGACGTGCCACAGATTTTTTTCAAGCATTCTATTGCAGCAAGGGTTGCAAGCCTGCTTGTCTTTGGATTTGAGGGGCTAGGAACATTTTCCACCTTGATTGCAAATTTGCCAAACTTGCCTTCTGCCTGGATTTCATGAGTGTTCTTATCGGTTTTAGGATCTGCAACTATCTTGACCTGGGTTTTTTGGCTGCCAAGCCCTGCAAGACTCAAGAGGGCTGCGACGTTAATGTTTGCAGGAAACAGCCTTACTGCTTCTTGAGCACTTCCCTGGTACAATACAGTAGGTGATGTTATGTTATCTGGGTCTATCTTATAACTTTCAAAGAACTTGGCACCTTTTAGTGCCTTTGGATGCTTTGTTGTAACAAGTGTGACAGAGTCAAGCTCGTCCTGTACTGCACGGATGCCATCAAGTCCTACAATGGCACCAGATGGAAGATAGACTTTTTTGTTAAAGTGTTCGCATCCATCAAGTACTATATCCAAGATGGATTCATCAAGTAGTGCACCAACACTCATTATCATTACATCTTTTCTGTTTTGCAATATAGTAAGTATGTCATCGCGTACAGCATCCTGTGAAGCTGCTTCAATTATCATATCAACAGGTGATGCTGCAAGTAGTCCGACATTTTCTGTTATGATAGGTTTTGCTGTAAGCGAGTCTACAAGTTTTTTTGAATTTTCTTTTGAAAAGTCATAGATGTGTGTGAGCTTTGCAGATATCTTGCCAGAATCTATGGCATGTGCAATCTCTGTACCAATGGCTCCACATCCAAGCAGTCCTACTCGTTTCAATCACATTTAAGAAAAATTCTTCCTTGTTAAATCTGTTATTCATGGATACCTACCAGAATATTGAATTACACAAATGTTCCAATACAGAATTGATACAAAAATGGAAAAATCACCTCTTGTTGAGAAAGTTCTCTTCAAGATAGCAAGACAATGGATAGCAGGTGATACAATGGATGATGCTCTACAATCTGCACGCCAAGCAAACAAGAACGGTATGAATGCCATACTAAACAAGCTTGGAGAGCACATGGTATCAAAACCAAAGATAAACCAGACAGTAGACGAATACCTTACTCTAGTATCTAATTTAAGAAAGGCAAAAGTTACTGGCGGACTCTCAATCAAGCCAACCCAGGTAGGCCTTGCACTAGGCACAAAAGAATGCAGCAAGAATCTAGAGACAATAATAGAGCAGGCATTGCAAGACTTGGCTTTTGTGTGGATAGACATGGAGTCATCAGAGTATACAAGTGACACGTTTGCAATTTACCTTTCACTGTTTGAAAAATATGAGAGATTAGGTATTGTTATACAAGCAAACCTCAAGCGGACTCAAAAAGACCTTGAGATGCTCCTAAGAAAGGGAGCCAAGATAAGGCTAGTCAAGGGTGCGTATCATGAGAGTCCAAAAAATGCATACAGGACAAGACATGATGTTGATGAAAATTACAAAAAACTCATGAAAAGGCTGTTTGATGATGCAAATGAATTTGCAATAGCCACCCATGATTCAAAGCTAATCAAGATGGCAATTAATCTATCAAGAAAGCATGAGCGCAAGTTTGAGTTTCAGATGCTAAAAGGGATACGCGATGAGTTAAAACCCACTTTGGTAAAAGATGGCTTTGCAGTTGCAGAATACATTCCATATGGAACAAACTGGCTCCCATATTCCATACGACGACTAAAGGAAAGAAAGCGAAACATATTGTTGCTTGGTAGTTCGTTTATTCACTCGCATCGTGTTTGAGTTTGCTCTCGCAAGAATTGTAGTAAATAGTATGCGCCTCCTGCTCCCTTGCCAGAGATTCCAGAATCTTTCCATCCAACAAATGGTTGTGCCCCAACCATTGCTCCAGTAGTAGCACTGGCTGCTCTATTTGCATACGTGACACCTGCCTCAATTTTTTCAAAGAATTTTTCAATCTCGGTCCTGTCCTGGCTAAAGACTCCGGCAGTAAGACCATAGTTGCTCTTGTTTGCAAGAGAGATTGCTTCATCAAAGTTGTCAAACTCCTCAACGCAAAGAAACGGCAAAAATAATTCCTCTCGGATTAGTTCATGATCTTTTGGAAGGCCTGCCACAATTGTTGGCATGACAAAGTTGCCATCCTTGCATGATGCATCAGGTACAAGGTCTCCACCGCACAGTATCTTGCCATCTTTTTTTGCAATATTAGATGCATTTTGGAATTTTTGTACAGCATCCGCATTTATGACAGGTCCAATGTACGAGTCTTTCTCCCATGGTTTTCCAACTTTGAGCGCCCGAGTCTTTGCAACAAGCATATCTAGGAATTTTGGCGCAATGGACTTGTGGACATAGACACGTGAGCATGCGCTACATTTTTGTCCGCTATATCCAAAGGCTGCGCGCATTACACCGTCTGTTGCTTTCTCAATATCAGATGATGCTGAGACTATGGCTGGGTTTTTCCCTCCCATCTCTGAGATAAATGGCCTTGGCCTGTGAGATGTGACTGTAGAATATCCAGACATGCCTACCTGTTTAGAGCCTGTAAATGCAATTCCTTCAATGATGTCACTTGAGAGAATTGTCTTTCCGACTATACTGCCAGAACCTGTTACAAAGTTTATTGCAGCAGGAGGCAGTTTGTGATATATTGACTCTACAAACTTGAATGCAGAAATTGGCGCATCACTTGACGGTTTTAGGACAACAGTATTTCCGGTTATCAGCGCTCCAGATGTCATCCCTATTGCAATTGCAGATGGAAAATTGAATGGAGATATTATTCCCCAGACGCCATACGGTTTTAGCACGCTCTTTGTATTTTCATTTGATGTAGCACTTTTTGTCTGCTTTGAGAATCCCTGGTTGATTTCAAGTTGTTCTGCATAAAATCTCATAAAGTCTATTGACTCGTCAAGATCTCCCATTGCTTCAAGTCTGTTTTTTCCGTTTTCAAAACTCAGGATTGCTGCAAGATCAAACTTGTTTTGAGAGAAAATGTCTGCAACCTCTCTGAATATTCTAACTCTTGTTTCATAAGGCACTAAGGCCCACTTGAAAAACGAATCTCTGGCAGTCTCTATTGCATGCAAGGTATCTTCCTTTGTAGCGAGCGGGAATCGTCCAAGGATCAAATTTCTGTCAGCAGGAGAACGGACTTCAAAAATGTCATTAGAAAAGATCTCTTTTCCGCCAATAATCATGGGATAGTTTTGTCCAAAATCTTTCTGGATACGAGTTACCGAGTCATCAAATTTCTTGTGAAATTCATCAATAGAATTATTTTCCGCAAATCTTCCGTATGTTTTTTCATTCTCAAACATCGTCATTATCAATATACCAAACTGTGATTTAACTTGTTTTAATGTCAAATCTACATTAGCTTGGGGACAAACCTATTTCAAACGAGAAACATTTTATCTACTCAGACAAAGGTGTTCTATGCTAAATACCGTATATCGTGATGCTATAAAAAAAAGAGACGAGGCAAGATCCATCTTTAAAGGAGAAAAATTCAATCAAATAATAGAAAAGGCAAAAAATAACTGGATCGAGTATACACCTCAAAAAAAAGACTCTCAAATTGCAGGGATTGACAGTAGTTACAATAGTACCAAGTTTCAAGGATTAGAATTGTGGGTAGTCTCAGGAGTCGCAGTAAAATCAGATGGCCAGATAATATACGAAGAGCACAATCAAGGCCTAGGACAACCATCACCAGAACTTGAGACACAGGCAAGTAAGATGGAAGTAGAAGCATGTGTTAATTCAGTAGAAAAGGCAGACCTTGTTGCAATGGATGGTTCTTTGTATTCACAATTTCTTACAAGACAGGCCTCGCTTGGAGGCTCTATCACATCTGCAATTAAAAAGAATAACAATGTGATTTTCATATCAAAGACATCATCTGCAAGAAAACAGTTTGAAAAATTAGGCTCAGTAGCAGGAGACATTTTTTATTACAATCATGCCGCCAAGACACCAGGATTTAGCAAGATCTTTACAGACCCTAGTCTTGGACCAGGAAAGGTAGTAACATATGTCTATGCAAGACTAAGAGACTCTACGCCACTTATCAAAATAGAACTCTTGGGTTCTGATCATCAAGAATCAGAAATAAAGAATTTACTAGACATGATTACAAAGAATAGTGTGGGCGGATACCCATATTCATTAAAACTTGCACATGAAAACTGCAAGATAACTAATTCTGATCTTTCAAGATTGGTTAGTCTATATGGACTTGGAAATGAAATTGGTTCAAGAGAGGTATTGAATTGACAATAGGTGTAGTGATAGGAGAATCAAGACCTACAGATGTTACAGTCCAGTCATCAAAACCACTATCGGTTGGAGAGTATGTCATAATTGATTCACAAGATGGAAAAATTTTAGGTCTTGTTGAAAAATCAATAATTTCAAGTGAGGCATTAACAGATGTTAGAAATTTTGATGAGGCAGTTGAGAGCAAAGAAGTTGCAGACCTTAATTCAAGAGACAAGAACTACAAGGTGAAAATCGGAATATTAGGATTCTTGGACAAACTGCAAAGAGGTCAGATGATTCTCCCTGCAGTACCTCCCCTTCCAGGAACCTCAATTTTAGAGGCAACACAAAAGGATCTAGGAGTAATATTTGGCCCATCATCAGAAGAATGGATTAGGATTGGTTCTCTTTTGAGAAATTCTAGCATTGAGGCCAGGATAAACATCAACAAAATAGTCTCAAGACATCTAGCAATACTTGCAATGACAGGAATGGGAAAAAGTAATTTGGTATCACTTATTGCAAGGCATGTAGCGTCATTAAACGGTACACTGATTATTTTTGATTACCACAATGATTATGAAAATCTTGATGTGCCCAAGATGAACTATATGATGGCAAAAATAAATCCAAGACTTTTGCCTGCAGACAAGCTTGCAGAGGTCATAGAACTAAGAGAAAATGCAGACAAGCAGCAAAGGGCCTTGCGAGAATCATTTACAGAATCAGTCAAGCAGTCAAAGGACTTTTGGCAAGCACTTGAAGAAAGTACTAGATCTTTTGGTCACATGACAAAAGGTTATGCAGACAGCGCAAGTCGAGTCTTGGACAAGATAGATGATGCAAAACACCGATTCTCAGACATACTGGACCCAGACTGTGGAGACCCGGTAGAGCTCATCAAAGAAGGCCGGGTAAATGTGTTAAACATATCAGAGCTTAGCGAAAGACAGGCAAATGCAGGCCTTGCATATTATTTACAGGAATTATTGCAACATAGAAAAAATGCAGTATGGGAAAAGAAAGGAAAATCATCCACTAAGAAAAGTAACAAGTTTCTTGCCCCTGTTTTTGTAATAATAGAAGAAGCTCATGTCTTCATTCCAAAAGGAGAGCACACTGACACAAAATACTGGGCATCAAAAGTGGCAAGAGAGGGACGCAAATTTGGAATTGGTCTAGGGGTGGTTTCCCAGAGACCTAGAAATATCGATCCCAACGTATTGAGTCAGATGGGATCACTTGCAATAATGAAGATAGTGCAAGACGATGATCAACAGCAGATTGCATCGGCCGCAGAATCGTTGAGTAAAGACCTACTTTCACAATTATCATCTCTAAATATTGGTGATGCAGTGTTGATTGGACAATGGGTTAATCTCCCCTCAATTGTACATGTAGACGAAGTAAAAAGTAAGAAATCAGGCTCAGACCTTAATGCAGTATCAGAATGGAGCCAGACAGACAAGTTCAAAGAGATTGCAAAAGAATCAACAAAATCTATGATCCAAAAAGATCTTTTGCTTGATTAAGATGATCTTTTCTCACATCTCTGACACTCATCTAGGTTTTGTTCAGTACCATTCAGAAGAACGTGAAAACGATGTATACACTGCATTTGACCAGGCAATTGATACATCGATAAAAGATCACGTAGACTTTGTTCTACTGGCAGGAGACATATTTCACGTTCCCAACCCAAGTGGAAAAGCAATACTAGTACTTGCTAATGCATTAAGACGTTTGAAGAAAAATAATATTGATTCTTATTTTATACTTGGAGAGCACGACATCAGCAGAATAAGGTCAACACCTGTGCCATTTGTGTATCACAACTTGGGTTTTTCAAAATACATTGGAGATGGAAATCCAATCTTTCACAAGGATGTATTAATCGCAGGATTCGACAAGCGCAGAAAGGCAGAGAGCGAAAGCTTTGAGCCAGAACTTGCACGAATTGATGCAGAAGCCAAAAAACACCAAGGACATAAGATACTGGTACTACATCAAGGAATAACAGAAGTAAACAAATTTGCAGGGGAGTTGAACTCGTCTGATCTTCCAAAAAATTTTACATATTATGCAATGGGTCATCTTCATGAGCATGAGCTAAGACAATTTTCTCATCTTGGAGGTCCTCTTGCATATCCAGGATCAATTGAGCTTACATCAAGTGAAGGGATTAAAGAAACAGAGAAGGGATTCTATCAGGTAGATATTTCAACAAAAGAAGCGTCTCCAACATGGATAAAACTTGACATACGCACACAACTTTCCATTAAAACCTCGATTGATTCCATTTCAAATGATGTAAACATGCTTATGGAAAAGATACGAACTTTGACAAGAAAACCCGTGGTTGAATTAAAGATAACAGGTAAGATGACAGAGCCTGGAATAATTCAATCACAAGTAGCTAGACTAACAGAGATTACACTACGTTGTTTTTGGAAGCACATATCTCAAGAACAAGCAAGTGGCTCTGTCTTTATCGACAAACCTCTTAAGATAGAAGAAGAGATGCAGAGAATTGCAAAAGAAATACTTGGCTCTACAGAGATGGCAAATTTTGCAATAAACGAACTTTTACCTCTTTTGTCAAAAGGTAACGCAGATGAATCAAGTCAAGCAGTAATAGAAAATTTTGAGAAATTCAAAAAAGGAGCAAGAAATGTTACAATCAGTTGAGCTTGAGAACTTTCTGTCTCACAAGAATACAAAATTAACCTTTGAGAAAGGTGTGACAGTATTTGTAGGACCAAATGGAGCAGGAAAATCAAGCATAATTGATGCAATTACATTTGCGTTGTTTGGAGAACATTTGCGCAAATCTACAAAAGGATTACTCCGACGAGGAGATAACCAATCATATGCAAAGGTGGAATTCTCCATCGGGGACAGGCAATTTGAAGCAATCAGAAAGATAGACTCCAAAGGAACAGTAGGAGCAGTACTAAATGAAAAAAAAGACGGCCAGATAATTTCACTTGCTGCAGGAGAGAGAAAACAATTTGGAGAATCTATGACAAAAACAATAGAATCACTTGTAGGCCTTGATTTTGAGAAACTAAAGGTTGCATCAATCGTTCAGCAGGGAGAACTTCAAACAATAATTGAAGCAGATCCTAAAAAATTCAAAGAGCTTGTAAACGCAATAATTGGAATAGACAAACTGGATATTGCTTACGAATCAATGCGAAAGACAATAGATAATTTCAGATTGACAGTGAAAACAAAGATTGGTCATGATGACACCGATATTCTTACATTACAAAACAGGATTGAACACATTCAAAAAGAAATAACAATGCTAGAACCACAAAAGAAAAAACTTGAAGATGACAGAATAATACAAGAACAAAAGTTTCTTTTATTACAACAAGAGATTGAAATAGAAACACCAAAAGAACTCAAAATAAAAGAAATAGTTAACAAAAAAGATGATCTTGTAAAATACCTGAAAAATTTCATAACGACAAAGAAAAGAGAAGTGGACGAAAAAAAGAGAAGGTTAGCAGAGTGTACAAACAGTCTTTCCATTACATCAGTTAAACCTCACATAGAGCAAGAAATGAAAAATATACAAGCAGACATTGACAGGATTCGAGGACAGACAAAAGAAGCCGGAGAAAAAATTGCAATGATCAGAGGTCAGCAGGAGATTGCAAACAGGCTTCACCTAATAGATGGCAAATGTCCAGTATGCGATTCAAAGGTAGACAAACTCAACCCACTCTTTGAAGAAGGACACCTCAAATCAGAACTGACAGTGCTAAAAAATAAGACAGACATGTTAACAAAAGAAGAGAATTTGCTGCAAAGCAAGAAAAGAGAACTTGATCAAAAATGGATACAAATTACAAAAGCAGAAGGAATTCTGGCACTTCACAAAATAAAGGATCAAGACGATTTATCCATCCTCAGTAAGGAAATAGAGTCTATTGAAACAAGTACAAAAAACATACCGCTTGAATTAAACATTACAAACATCCTCCAGTACGCAATTGATGATTATTCCTCAGATTTGATAAAAACAATATCAGCATTGATTGAAGAGACTAAAGGGTTTGATTCTGACAAGTTCAGGGAATTAAAATTAAGATTAGAACAACAACGTGGATCCATTGGCACAATAGAACGAGAAATTGGATCAGTGGATGCAAAACTGAGATTATACAAAGATGAAACTGCTCAAATCTCAAATGCAATTGCAGAATTACAAGACGCAAAACAATACATTACAACCCTTGAAACAATAAGAAATCAAATATACAATAGAGATGGTCCTGTTGCTACTAGTCTTCGATCATGGGCACTTGGAACCATATCTCAAAAAGCTTCAGAATACCTTACAACATTTAATGTAAAGATACAAAGAATATCACTAGAGGATAAAGCACGAGACATTGTAATAACATGTCATTCTGGAAATTCTGAACTTGATTTAGAATCATTGAGCGGAGGCGAGAAGGTAAGTATTGCACTTGCATTACGATTAGGCATGGCGCATCTCATGGGATCATCTAACTTGAATTTCATAATACTTGATGAACCAACAACCCATCTTGATCAAGAAAGAAGAAAATCACTTGTAAGTGTGTTATCACAAGCATTTGAATCAAACATTGATGCAATATCCCAATTCATCATAATAACACATGATTCTGAAATATTTGAAAATTCCAATATTGACACAATTTATGAATTCAAGTCAACACCTGACGGAACTTTGGTTACTCCTCTCTAGCCGCCAGTTAGCTTGGCAAACCTATCATTTTTGCACATGCTTTCCATGAATTTCAAGTTAGACAATGCCACTACTGCAGAATCTCGCACTTGTTCACTTGAATCTTCCAATGCTTTTTGAAGTGTCTCCTTTGCATCCTGTGAGCCAATCACTCCAAGTGCAACTGCTGCCTCATGTCTTACAAACAAGCTAGGGTCATTTCGTGTTGCATCTTCAAGGGGTTTGATTCCACTTCTAAGACACATCTGCCCAAGAGAAAATGCAGCTTCATGTCTGACCAATTCATTAGAGTCATTTTTTAGCACATTTGCCACATGCGGTACAACATCTTCTCCACCCATATCTACAAGAATGCAGACTGCTCTGCATCTAATTACAAAATCCTTGTCATCTAGCAATTTGACAAAATACTGCTTGTCCTTTTTTTCATATTTTTCTTCCATCTCAGACAAGAGTTCAAGACGGCCACTGGGAATTACTTCCATAAAAGCACCTCTTTGTGTCTAATATTTAGTCGTTATCTAGGGATGTAAATGCAATTTCTACAACTAACAATGTTACTGAACAATGTGGCGTAATTCTTTATAAAATCAATCCAGTAGTAGGTGCATGAACGCAAAAGACTTGACCAGAAATCGTAGCCTATTTGCAATAATTCTAGGTGTAGCAATAACTGCTACAATAGGATTGTCTGCAGCATATGCCGATTCTGCTTCAACCCAACAACCAACTCAAACACAGTCACCACACATTCAAGGCTCCATCAACCTTCAGCAGACAATCATGTCTAACGTGTCTACCAAATTCTCTACAGCCGCAGATACCGCAGCAGCTGCAGTGACAAATGGTAAGACAATCAGTGGAAGATTGACAGTCATGCAAGGATATGTGGTCTATGCCTTCAATGTAATAGATGACAAGAGCATGTCATACATGGTGATAGTTGATCCATCAAATAACACTGTCTTGTATACATCACCAGGTCATCAAATGCAATTTGGAGGAATGTTTGGAATGGGTCATGGAGGAATGAAGCATGGATTTCACAAAGGTAACATGAGAGGCATGTATCCTTCTGGAAATTCAACCCAGTCTGGAAATACAAATCCAACATCAGACAGCCAAGACTTGTCTAGCGGATTACGCGTATAACTCCAGAAAAATTCCTTCTTTTTGTTATAATATTTTATTGATATTATTTTGTAAGAAATGCACTAACATTGTTCAGTAACAAAGCTGCGCAAATTATTATAAATAAAAAACCCATACTAATTCATGAGACCCTGGTGCAGAATATTTGCAGCGTGGATGATAATGTTCATGTCACCATTTTACGGAGATATTATTTCTACATCAGCCCAAATGAGCCTAAAGACAGGCATTTCACTTGTCACCAATTCAATAGTTTCATAAGCGAAAGCAATCCTGTAAAATACAATACAGCAACTACATGAAGGGGTTTTGTTTTTCCACTTTGAATTGTACTAGCATGTTATCTTTTTCAAAGTGTTTTTTTATAGAATCTTCAGATACAAGCAACTTGTCCGTATACAGATAAACAGTCCCGGTAAATTCTAGCTTTGACATGCTAGACATGGTATTATCATGCTCAAGTTGCGACAAAAATTTGTACACAAGACTTGGAAGCTCGACATATTCGCTGCTCAGCTCAGGTATGATTATCCCAACATGTGCCTTGTGTTCATTTGAGAGTGCGATTGCAACAAGACGGAATTTTTTTGTATTCTGGACCTTTTTTGAAGACTTGGCAACAAGTGCAAACTCCCAATCAGCATGCACCCTGGGCGAATTTGGAAAATCATTACCCATTTTTGTCATCAAGGATTCAAACAGATTGGCTTTCAATTTTATACCAGATGTAGCCTTGAGCCCTTATTTCTAGTGCTGGTACCCTATACGACGCGATTTTTTCGTAATATTTTGGTGATATTTCGTATCGTAACAGTACTGACACCTGATGCTTTAGCAATCTTATCCTGGGTTACATTCTCCTCATTTAAGGTACCAGACAAAAACAATGCAGTTGCTGCAAGAGATATAGGATTTTTGCCATCAGTTAGTCCCTTTTGTTTTGCAGTTGCAATTATTTCCAATGCATCTCTTTTTGCCTTTTCACTGAGATCTACAGATGTACCAATTTTTGATACAAGTTCTGCAGGGTTTAGCGAGCCAACATGTACATCTAGTGCTTTTACAAATACTCTATAGTGTCTTGAGAGATTCTTGAATGAAATATTTCCTGCAACAGAGATATCCTGCAACGTTCTTGGCACTCCTGATTCCCTGCATGCCACGTATAATGCAGACAAGATCATTCCAGTAATTGTTCTTCCTCGAATGATATTTTTTGCAAGCGCTTTTCTGTACAGATAAGCTGCTCTCTCAATTACAGCATCAGAGAGTTCAAGTTTTGTTTGAACAGCTCCC
Source organism: Candidatus Nitrosotalea sinensis (assembly GCF_900143675.1). Taxonomy (NCBI): domain Archaea; kingdom Thermoproteati; phylum Nitrososphaerota; class Nitrososphaeria; order Nitrosotaleales; family Nitrosotaleaceae; genus Nitrosotalea; species Nitrosotalea sinensis. The sequence goes on along the minus strand of NZ_FRFC01000004.1, from coordinate 15,067 downwards.
ATTGTAACAAATGCAGAACGGAGATTTCTTTCAGAAGAACTTGATTTGCTTCTAGTATCCCATGTTCGTAATCTGTTAAATGTGTACTTCATTGATGTGGAAATTGAGTTTCCTGCTGCATCCCTGTCCACATTTCCTATTATGGTAGACAGACCTTTGTCATGAATTGATAATGCAGAACCAAGTCCTGTACGTGTACTAGTATTGTAATCTTCAGTCTGTAACTTGTCAGATCCGAGTTCCTCAACTTTATCTGCAAGCACCATTCCACAGCGTGCGCACAGTATCTCTCCCCTGATGCTATCAGTCACAAACGGTCCATGTGGTTTGCCGCCATGAATTTGTGGCTTGTTTTCAAATACCAATTTTTGTTTATTACTAGATATCATTTGTATAGTTAGTATACACTTGAAAGTATTTAAAATGTCAAGTAACTGTACCTATACCAGATTACCCAAAAGTAAGCAGGGTCATAGAACATGAAATCATGTAGCTTCAGAAGATTTGTAGATCTCTCTAGTAATTCTCGGTTTTCCATCCTTGAAAACATCTTTTGCGCAATATTGCATTGAGAATGCAGCCATGGATTCCAAGATGGGAGTTAAAGCAAGTCCCTTTTTTGTAACGACATACTCTATCTTCACAGGAGTTCCAGCATAGACACGCTTCTCAATTATTCCATTTTTCTCCATCTCCCTCAACCTTGCAGAGAGAGTCTTGGGGTTGATGCCCTCCACAGAGTCAAGAAACTGATTGAATCTATTCTGACGAAGCTTTGTCATGTTTCGTAGTATGTGAACTGTGAATTTTTTGCCAATTATTTTAAAAGTATTATCAATAGGACAAGCCTTCATAGAGTCTAGCAAGACTTTGCATTCTTCTTCTTTCAACTTTCCATATCCTCACTTGATATCCATATTCTCACTTTCTAACTTATATGCTTACCTTTGTATATCTAGTATAAGATACAACATGACTACAAATCAACACAAGCACCAATGGACTGTAAAAGAAAACCATTGGAAGTGTTCTACGTGTGGAAAGACATATGGGTAATCTGACAAATGCGTTAGAATTGCATCAAGTTATGTAGTTCTAACCTACCATGTTGTTATTTTTTAGATAACAAGGATCATCACATATCAACTGATGTGAAGACATTCCAAATGATATCCAACCAATCAAAACACTGAACACATTACTTTGCTTTTACCTCAATATGCATTCCATCTAAATTCAGTCTGATACTGGAATAAGGATAACCATTGGTATTGTACATTGACACATCTTCATCAAAAGTGGCAACAGTCTTTGAATCATTGTATATTTGAGCCAGCTGTTTTCCTCTAGGAATATCTATCAAAAAGTGAGGATCTGCAACAAGCAATACTTTGTTTGTCTTTATTGGTTCAAACAGAACATAAGAATAATCATTTGGAACATTTTCCTTGTGAAAAACATAATTTAGCATCCAAGAATATACAGGGCTTGCAAGAACTGTTGTATCATTAGTAGCATTCTGTAACACATATGCAGCAGCAGCAAACTCTGTATTTGTGAGATTTGTACTGATGACCATGATCGTACTTGCAAGTCCAAATACTGCAATGCCTGACACTACTATGATTCTGATAACCTTGTCAGTACCCTTTTTCCTAATTTTTTCCAAGATATCAATCAACAGTATTGCTGAAGATATACAAAATACAGGCAGTACGGGTATCCAGTAAAAGTATTGATTGTATCCAATCATCAACAAAAACAAAACAAAAGGAACAATCCAGAACAAGACAAGATAATTGCGTCTAAGTATGGCATAGCCCATTCCTGACACTCCAAGCACAAACAGGACAGGGTCCATTTGATAAAAGAGGAGTGATATGTATGGCAATCCAGTACTGTGTCTTTGTGTCTGCCACAATACGTCTTTCATCCAGAGATCAAATTGATGTGTCTCTGCAGCCTGGAGGGGCCACAAGAGAGGTATCAACAAGACAGGTACGAGAAACAATACCAAAGTCTTTGCATCTTTTCCAGAATGAAAATACACAAGACCTGCAACAAGAGGAATCATTGTAAAGACAGGAATTTTTGTAAAGATAGCAAGTCCCAAAAATATGCCAGATACAAGTGAGAGAAAATACTTGTTCGAGTTTGACATCTTTAATGCCAAAAAGATAGAAGACAAGAAAAACGGCAACAATATCGAGTCTAGAAGAATACTTCTAAGTACCCATGTTATCGGCATGACTGCAAACAATAGAGATGCAACAAGGGCGATTTTTTTCCCATATTTTGTGTCAGCAATAAGATACACAAGAAACGTATCCAGTACTGCCAACAGTCCCATTAGAATTCTAGGTACAAGATACAACAAAGCAATCGAGTCTTGATTCATGGATGGATGCAGAGAATTTGGAAATCCCGTCAATCCAAGAGAAGCAGCAAGAAAGATCTGACCAAAGAATGGATGATCATGAAAATAACCCACCTGAGGCCCTAACCCATCTAGTACATTCATGGCTCTTGCCAGGTAGACACCTTCATCAAAAAAGACATCTGGAAATCCCGTAGCATTCCATAGATGTGTAAATCCTGCCAGTGCCAAAATTATTCCAAGAAGATATGCAGGTTTGATTTTTTGCATGCTAGACAAGATCATCTTTTCTATACCATAGACAGTTCAATACTACAATAACAAGGATGCCATTGATATACGAAATTTAGCAACAATTTCTCATACTTTACACCATATGGTACGTCTAGTAAGGCTCATTAACCGTAGATATTCATCGATTTGATATCATGAGCCGCTTGAGATACTGGAAGCTTACAGTAGAAGATGTAAGAAAGGCACAGTATGACCAAAAGAAAGTTTTGATTTGGGAGATAAAATGTCCCAAAGACGACAAGGGCGCAGTCTTTGGAGTATACATTTACAGAAATGGAACTCCCTGGGACTATGATTCCATCAAGGGTGTGACATTTTATCACAACATGATTGAACAAGATGAGGTAGACAAGATAACCAAGTTCCTAAAGGAGAAATTCGGCGGAGAACCTGCAGAAAAAGGCTCCAGAATATTTCTAAAAGGCTCACGTGAGATATACGCGCCAAATGAGATAGCAGACTTGGCAGTTCAACTGGGCAACAACTTTGAGGTAAGTACTGAACTTACAATAGAGCTTGAAAACTTTAGTGTCGAAGAGCAAGAGAAAAGCAACCTGCCATCAGGTAAAATTCTTCCGATTCCTGGAAAATAATATTCCAGTAATAGACTATTAATACAGAATAGCCCATTTTATGATCTATAATGGATAAGCCAATGACCATTATGCAACATTTGGAGGATCTCAGAAAAAGAGTATTTAGATCAGCCATTGCAGTTGGCGTAATATCATTTTTCATTCTCAGTTTTCACCTAACGCCATTTATGTACAATGGAATAAAGCTATACTATCCAACATTTAGTCCATTTGACAACATGGCCGCACAGCTGACAGTATCAATGAAGCATCATCTTTTACCATCAACAGTACAGCTCATCCAAACAGCCCCTGGTCAGGCATTTTTCTCCCAGTTTTACATTGCAATATTACTGGGAATGGTATTTGCAATGCCTGTAATAGTAAAAGAATTTGTGGGCTTTTTGTCACCAGCATTACACAGAAAAGAGATTCTAATAATTAGAAACATAACAATTCCTGCAATTGTTCTTTTTGTAATAGGTGGATTGTTTTCATATTTTTTTGTAACACCATACATCCTAGAATTTCTCTACAAATATGGCCAGTCCGCAGAGTTGCTTACATTTTTGAACATCATGGATTTCATCACATTTGTTCTCCAATTCATACTTGCATTTGGAGTGTCATTTCAGCTACCTTTAATCATGTATGCACTTACTGCATCAGGTTTGATTGATCCAAAATTCTGGAGAAACAATATCAGGTATGCGGCAATTGCGATGGTCATATTGGGAGCTGCAATAACCCCAGACGGAAGCGGTGTCACAATGTGGTTTGTAGCAGGACCCATGATTGTATTGTATCTCATAGGAATGATGATATCAGAAAAACAAGCACACAATATTGCAACACTTAAATCCTAAGATGCCGCATTCAAGCCACCAATGGCATATGAAAATGTAATAATTGCCGTAGTAATCATAGGGGTTTTAATATTTGGTGCAAAAAAGATCCCAGAGCTTGCACGAACCTTTGGCAAGGCAAAAGGCGAGTTTGAGAAAGGCAGATTAGAATCTGAGAAAGAACTAAAGGATTTCAAAGACAAGGAAGAACTCAAGTAGGGTTTTTGAAAAAAACATTTCCAAATACGTTTTACAAATTATATTAGCACTTCAGATGGCAGAACGCTTTTTTACCCATACAAAATAGATACGGCGTGATAAAAAAATCAGAGATTCTAGATATTGCAAATAATTATTCAGATATCACAATAGGAGCACTTGGGAGCCATTCTGCCCTTGAAATAATGGATGGAGCAAAAGACGAGAGTTTCAAGACAGTAGTAGTTTGCCAGAAAGGCAGAGAGATACCATACAAGAGATTTTCAAGAATTGCAGACGAGATCATAATAGTAAACAAGTTCCATGACATGTTATCGCCAAAGATACAAACAAGGCTCAGAGATGCAGGAACCATAGTTGTTCCACACAGAGCACTTACTGCATATTTGGGATATGAGGGAGTAGAAAACAAATTCAAGATACCGTTATTTGGAAACAGAGCATTATTCCAAGCAGAAGAGAGAGCAAACAAGAAAAACCAATACTATCTCCTGCAAAAAGCAAAGATTAGACTTCCAAGATTATACAAAGATCCAAAAGACATTGACAGACCAGTAATTGTCAAGGTTCAAGAAAAAAAACGCAAACTGGAAAGGGCCTTTTTCAACGTATCATCATATGCAGAATACAAGGATAAGACAGAGACAAAAATACGACAGGGACTAATCTCAAGAGAGGCCCTCAAGACTGCCAGCATAGAAGAATTTGTTGTCGGGACATATTTTAATTTCAATTATTTCCATACACCAATATCAAAGGAAGTAGACTTTCTCGGGATAGAAAGAAGACTCCAGACAAACTTGCATGATTTTGTATCTTTACCTGCAAAACAACAACTTGAGACAGACATTGAACTTCAAAATATCGAGGTGGGACACACACCAGCGAGCATCCGTGAATCACTTCTTGAAAAAGTAATCGACATGGGTGACAAGTTTGTCAATGCAGTGAAAAGAGAATATGCACCAGGGATAATCGGGCCATTCTCCTTGCAGAGTGTCATAACACGAGACTTGGAAATTGTAGTCTACGATGTATCACTTCGAGTTCCAGGAAATCCAATTCTTGCCACCACAAGTCCATATACAAAATACAAGTACGGTGAGACTTTTGGAGTTGGCAGACGAATTGCAATGGAATTAAGAATAGCTCAGCAAGAAGGAAAACTAGACAAGGTTTTAACCTAAGCTTCCATCTTTTCTTTCAACAAGTTTTTGCGCACAAGTATTGGAATATTGTAGAATGTTGCAAGAGCTATTGCGTCAGACGCCCTATAGTTTCGCATCACAAGATCATGTTTTCCTGTAAAGTAGATATTTGCACGAAGCACATTACCACTCTCATAGACCTTGATTTTTACAAGGACCAGTTCATTTAGTTCAGCAATCTCCTCAACCATATTGTATATGGTAGGTATTGCGCCACGTTGACCCTCTATGAAATTAGATATGTGCCTTGCAACCTCTCCTGAAAAGGCGCGCATGTGAAATTCTTTACCATCATCTGCTCGCAATATCAGAATACCTTCTACTCCATAGGGATCTACAAAACCAACATAGGTTATCTTGGTCTCAGCATAATCAGAATCTTGGGGTTCGTCGATCTTCACGACTAGATTAGATAGCAGAGCACCCAAAATAAACACTTTGTAGAAAAAATGAGATAGAATTTAATGTCAGAAGTGAAGTTTTGGATAATTAGATGCTAGGTAGATCATATCTTGCACTCATACTAGTAGGATTTCTAGCAATAGCAGTTTCATTTCTAGCATATGCAAAAAATGACAACACCATAGTAACTCCTGCTGCAATGCCAGCATTACAGAGACTTGCAATTGCAACATACGTTGTGTTGTTTGCTTCATTTGCGGCAATAGGTTGGGGATTTTATAAAATGTACAAGGCAAAAATAACAACATCAGACTCGAGCATTTCTTCAATAATAGCAAATGCAATACACAATGACAGATCAAAAAAGATTTTCATAATCAGTGCAATAGGTTATGGGTTATTTTTTGCGTTCACATCAGGGATAATAATTTACAAGCCAGACATTAATGCGACAGATTATGGATTTCCAAAACCACCGCACATAGAGCTCTCACCATGTTGTGATCTTCCAGGATACATGCCAATGATATTTGCATTTTTCACAGAACACATAGGATTGCAGATAATTCCACTGAATTTGCTACTGCTTGTGACAGTGTCATTTCTTGTTGGACTAAACTTTGCAGTATCATCAACTGTATTTTCCATTGCAAAAAGCGGTGGAAAACTTGGTGCATTTGGTGCAGTGACAGGACTCTTTGTAGGATGTCCCACATGTGCGGGAACCATCTTTACTATGCTATTTGGATTCGGGGCAGGAGCTACAACATTTACATTATTTTTAACAAGCTTTGAGGCACAGATACAGACAATATTTATCGCAGTGTCAATTCCAGTCCTTCTTGTTACACCACTAATCATGGCAAGAAAATTAAGATCTAGTGGAAGTTGCGCAGTAGAACCTAAACAATAGGCTTTACACGCGGATTTTTCCAGTCCCCAATATCATAACCGTCTTGTCTTAGATACTTGAGTGTGAGCTTGTACACCAACTCGTCATGTTGGGCAGTCTGCAAAATTTCATCCCATGCAACCTGGCCTTCCTTGGCAATCTTTTCTTCAAGTTCAGATGAAAGTGATTTTGCAATATCTCTGCATTGATCAAATGTTTTGCCATTTTTGTATGCTCGAGTTCTGGAATCGCACTTTTCCATATCCAGTTGTTGCATACCTGCTAAATAAAAAGCTCCGCCACATCAAATTCAATAAAAATTCATATCTTAATAGACCCGATTTGAGAGATTTGTTCCAGTGAACAACCCAAATCCAATCAAGGTGATACTATGGACTCTAAGAAGAAAAGAAAATGATGTTGTAAACCTGTATGACTATCTTGCAGGAGTGATGCAAGCTTCAACTGGAGGAAATTTTCTCAATTTCGGATACTGGGAAGAAAACACATCTAGCCCATTAGAGGCCCAAGAGAATCTTTGTCGCATGGCAGGAAAAATGGCAGAACTTGACAAGACAGAATTTGTTTTGGATGTAGGTAGTGGTTTTTCAGAGCCGTCATTTCTATGGAAGAAAGACTATCCTGGCATAGAGATAACTTGTATCAACATCAACAAAAACCAGCTAGTAGAAGCAAACAAGAATCAAAAATCATACAAGATAAATCCTGTAAATTCTACTGCCACCAAAATACCAATTGCAAGTTCAACACATGACAGAATAATTGCCCTAGAATCAGCACAACACTTCAAGCCACTTGATGATTTCATATCAGAATCAAATCGCATCTTGAAAAAAGAAGGTATCATGGTCATTGCAATTCCAATATTGACAAGACCCTCAAAAGTTGGCATCATGCAGACAGGGATACTCCAATTTACATGGTCATCAGAACATTACAGTCTTGACATCATCAAAGAAACAATACAAGAACATGATCTTGAGATCATGGAGATCAAAATGATAGGATCAAAAGTGTACGTACCGCTTGCAGACTATTACATCAAAAATCGCATCAACTTGAGAGAAAAGATACTAGATAGATATCCGTCATATGTAGAAAGCATACTGTTCAAGTCAATGATGAAGATGAAGCAGGCTGCAAATGACAAGATAATAGAATATGCCCTGATCAAGTGCAAAAAATAAACCCTTATCAATACGACGCATTTACAATTTTTCATAGCATACCATTTCCGTCTGGTTGCTATTCTGCGTAGGTTCTCTCTACGCAGAGCTTTTCAATTTTTGCAAATACTGTCAAGTTACTTTTCCGTAAGAATTATTATCTCAGAAAGTAGATTGTGATATCATGGGGCTTTTCAAGAAGAAGGAAGAGCAGCCTGCAACAAAATGCAAGGAATGCGGTCTTGAACTTCACGATCCAGTAAGACTAGACAGACATATGAAGAAAGCACACAAACATGCTCCACAACGAAACTTTGATGAACCTGGTACCAGCACCGGTGGAATGTGGTAAGATTTAGCTTGCATACTAGAGGTATTTGAGAGACAATGGTAACACTTGACATAATCAGCAATCTAGCAAATTTTGTAATAAACACAATATCAGGCACAGGCTACCTTGGGATATTCTTCCTAATGGTGGCAGAAAGCGCGCTCATACCAATCCCAAGCGAAGTAATAATGCCATTTTCAGGATATTTGGTTTCAACCGGAAAACTAAATCCAATAATTACAATACTTGCAGGAGCGGTAGGAAATCTGGTAGGTTCGCTGATTGCTTATGTAATAGGAGTAAAACTAGGCAGAGAGTTTATCATAAAATATGGAAAATACGTACTTTTGAAAAAATCTCATCTAGAGTGGACTGAATCTTATTTTAAAAAATACGGAGACCGTTCTACATTTGTAAGTAGACTCTTGCCTGCAGTGAGAACATACATTTCATTGCCAGCAGGTGTTGCCAAGATGAATTTAAAGAAATTTTCCGCATACACCTTTGTAGGATCTCTGGCATGGAGTGCAATGTTGACCTATGTAGGAATGGCATTAGGTGAACAATGGACAAAGATAAGACACTATTCTGATTACATAGACGGTGCAGTAATAGTAGGAATCATAATTATCGCAATAATAATTGCCAAAAAGAAGATCGGAAAACCACAGAGCAATTAGAGTTCTTTATACTTGCTTAGATCTTCAAGTATTATCTTGAATATAGTTTCACTATCTAACAGTACACATCTAATGTTATTTTCTTTGCATGCATTTCCAATTTCCACATCTTCTGTGACCACAATCATTCCATTTTCTTCAGCATATTTTATTACAGAATAATCACTTGACAGTTTTTTTCCTTGTGCAATCAGTTTTTTGACACTAAATGCATCATAACCAAACTCCTTGAGTCTGGTATCATAACCATCATACATTTCATCAACAAGTACTTTCATACCATAAGACCACATAGAACTCTATTATTATGTTAGGACATGATGATACCAAAAATCAAGATGAAACAGTTTTGAAAAAAAGCAACAGATGGTAAAAGTTGTAAGTTTTTGTTTACGAATAAGTGTATATAAGTCCAAATTGTCCCCCTAGACATGATAAAGGCAATCAGCGTAGCTGGCATGCAAGAAGGCGTTCCGTTTAAGAAACCAGCTGTAGAGCTTGATGAGCTTCCCGCAATTACATCATCAGGTCATCTTACTTGGATAGAGTGTGTTGTCGATAACATCATTGAGGAAACCCCAAAGATCCTCAATAAATTAAGTATAAGCATGGATCCGTCAGTTCTCTTGTCTGGATACGTCTCAAGCTACGAAGATAGAGGAGACATGCTTGGGTTGATGATACCATTTGTAGTGCCAGGAAACAACACAACACTTACTGCTCCGATTTTGATATTCATGAAAAAAGATCTCATAGTAACAATTCACGACGATTATGGAGGAAAGATTGCACGCTTGTACAACTATGCACCAACGGTTTTGAGAAAACTCCCAAAGGAAGCAGATAGTTGGGCAGATAGACAGACAATACTTTTGGCAAGAATAATCGACGAGATAAGTGAGGCCAATTTTTCCATCCTTAGATTAATTGTAGAAAGAGCAGAACAATTTGAGATAGACCTGGCAGGATCAAGACAAGTCACAAGAGACATTTCATTGGAATTGTCAAGTATGAAGACATCACTTTTGACATTTTTGAATGCAATCTGGGCAAGCTATGACACAGTCCACAATCTAAAGTATGGAGATGCAGATCTTGTTTCAGATGATGAAGTAATACTTGCCAAATTTGAGGTAATTTTGGGAAGACTTGACAGGCAGATACAGATGTCAGAGAACGTCATGCAGATGGTTGCCACAGGTGCAAACGTTGTGCAGACCGAAGTCACAAACAAGGTCACAATATTGATAATTTGGTGGACAGTGGCAGGTACTGCAGAACTTGTGCCAAACACAATTGCCACGGTGTTTGGCCTATATCCAAACCATGAGACAGTATTTTGGCCCATTGTTGCTACAGTAGTAGGCTCGGCAGCAGTTGCTACAGCAGTTGCATACTTTTACGTAAGGAAATTCTTTGGCAAATCACTTGGGTTGGATAAACTAAAGAAATTCAAAAGAAAATTTGCAAAGTAGTTCTTTCACAGCATCCCTTTTGAAAGATTTATCTGATTTTATGCTAAATTTTTGAAAAAGCCCATCTTTTCTTTTAAAACTGTTTCAAAGATAGAATGAATTGAAAAAACTGCGATCATAGTACCAGAGTAAAAGATTCATAAATCGAGTGTACCAATGTCGAAGAATTATAGATTATGAAAGAATTTGGCACACTCGAGTATGTCTTGGATACATACTCTAAGAATTGGACTTGGAAGCTTACAGGCTCACGAGCAGTAAGCATGGTTGCCCGCGTAATACCACATGCATGGTATGGAAACGGCCCAGAAGAAGCCATAGTGCCAGATACGGTCCAAAATGTTGAGAAGATAAAATGGATAATGGATAGATATCCACTTGAGATAAAGTCAAAGTCAATATGGCATAGAAAGGTTCGCAAAGTCATCACCCCACAAAAAAAGTGGACAAGGATTGAAAAGCTTCGAAAAGCAAACCCTGGAAACCAGTTCAGGGGTCAATTATTAGATTTTCAGAGAGAGGGACTAGACTTTCTTTTAAAGTCATCAGGCAATGCACTTTTGGCAGATGAAATGGGTTTGGGCAAGACGGTGCAGACCCTGTCATATTTGGCTACAGAAAAACAGACATTTCCAGTACTCATTGTTGCACCGCTTGTTACATTAAACAATTGGCAGAGAGAGATTCAAAAATTCTTGAAAAAACGCAGTCGAAATGGCAAGATAATAGAAGATGAACACCCATCATCGGTTCTTATCAGAACAGGCAAGGCTCAAGATCTTGGAAAATATGACGTGTACATCATCAATTATGATTTGTTGCACAAGAGAACAAACGACCTTTCAAAGATGAACATCAAAACAATTGTCTGTGATGAAGTTCAACATTTGCGTTCCAAGACCACAAAGAAATACACTGCAGTCAAAAAGCTTGCAGCACTTGAATCTATAAAATACAGAATTGGCCTTTCAGGTACTCCAATTTACAACAGAGGTTCAGAAATATGGCCAATAGTAGACATTCTAAGACCCGGACTTTTAGGTACGTTTGAGGAATTTTGTGAATACTTTTGCTATGTCAATGAAAAAGGAAAGGCAATTGTTCTTGAAAACAAGAGAGCAAGCCTTGGAGAGGAATTACGCAAGCATGTCATGCTAAGACGCAAAAAATCAGACGTATTAAAGGAGTTAAAGGACAAAGTACGATACAAGGAACTGATTGATTCCGATATCAACTATTACCAGACAGAGCTTGGCAAAATATGGGAGAGACTAGAAGAAGAGCAAAAAAGTGCAACAAGTGCATTTGACAAGTTTTCATCATACAAGAGAGCAATTCAGAGTGAAAGACAAGCTGCTGGTGTTGCCAAAGTTCCACATGTCATAGAATTTGTCAAAAACATCATGGAGATAGAAGAAAGTGTAGTTGTCTTTTGTCATCACAAGGCAATACATGAGCTTCTACATAGAAGCCTTGCAGAATATTCTCCTGCATCAATAATTGGAGGACAAAGTGACAAGGAAAGACAAGAGGGAATTGACAGGTTCCAGAATGGTGAGACCAAGTTGATAATAGCAGGACTTCGTGCAGGAAATGTTGGCATCAACCTAAGCAAGGCACGATATGTCATATTTGCAGAACTTGACTGGAGTCCTGCAATACACAGACAAGCAGAAGACAGACTTCATAGAATAGGACAGAAAAATACAGTATTTGCATATTATTTGATGGGTAACGGTACACTAGATGATCATGTTGCAAATGTTCTAGTAGACAAGAGTTATGAAATCGATGCAATCATGGATGAAAAAGCAGAGACCTTTGAGAACAAGGAAAAGGCTGAGCTTATTCTAGCCCAGATTCATGACAGGTTAGCACATAGTGTTTCAAAATAAGATTCAAGCTTCGCGCACTTTGTATTTTTCAAAAAAATCTTGACCTTCACCCAGTTTTTGAGCCAGGAAAGATTCTAGTTTTTTTATGACTTCGGCTCGCGATAATTTGCCTTCAGTAGTATCATAGTATTCTGCCTGCGATTGACGGAATTTTTTATAGCTGATTACTTTCATGATATGATACCATCACACCAGCACAAGTAGTTTATGCTGTTATTTTATAAAATATCTAGAATCTTGATGCAATGACAAGTGTTGTGGTTGCATTCACGTTTGGAATCTTGCGAATCCTGTTTTCTATGATTTCTTTAAGAGATTCGACAGTGTTTGATTCTATGATGGCAAGTATGTCGTATGGACCGGTTGTTCTTACTGCTTCTTTAACTCCAGCGATTTCCTTGATCTCATCAATTATTCTGCCTTCAGAGCCTGATTCACAGTTAATCATGACACATGTGGTTTCAATGTCTTTACTGAGTTGTGCTTGAAGCATGGTACAATTATATAATTTTTGCATATTATAGATACTCAACAACTTAGCTGATTTATCATAACACTAGCTTAATCGATCAGCAAGATCAAGTCATTTTCCCCAGGAATAAAACAGCGTGGATTATTTTTAACAAAATGTTCATAAAATTATTTCCCAAGAATCAAATTGAAAAATAAAATCAAGTAAAAAAATGTCAAATCAAACACTAAGTGAACTTGTGAAAACTGCAGACAAGATAACAGTAGATGAAATCAAGGGGAAAAAAGTCACCCTGAAGATAAGCTGGTTCGATCTAAAAGGAGTAAGAAAATCAAAAAAGTTTCTACTCAATGAGAAAGACAAGATAGAATTCTAAAAAATCTTTATCTTGATTTAATAATTTCAAAGTCCTCTTTTTTGTTTTTAAAAATCTATTGACAGACGGAGTTATTCAAGCAACCTGACAAAGTAGATGGAGTGATTCCACTAGTAATTGTACCTTGGAGATTTGCTTTATGTACATTGGCTCCTGTTAGATTTGCTCCAGATATGTTAGCATTTTGGAGATTTGCACCTTGTAGGTTCGCACCTGAGAGATTAGCGTTTTGTAGGTTTGCACCTGAGAGATTAGCACCTTGCAAGTTGTTTCCTTGTAGGTCTGCTCCTAAGAGATTGTCATTTTGTAGATTTGTTCCTTGTAGGTTGGCTCCCTTTAGATTTGCACCTTGTAGGTTCGCACCTGAGAGATTAACTCCTTGCAAGTTTGCACCAGAAAGGTTTGCACCTGCAAGGTTAACGTTTTGCAAGTTTGCACCAGCTAGGTTTGCGCCTGAGAGATTAGCACCCTGCAAGTCTGAACCTTGAAGTGTAACTCCCTTGAGGTTGTCACCTGATAGATTAAAGTTAGATAGGTTAAGGAACTGGAGGTTGTCTCCCTTTAGATTAGCTCCACCTTGATTTTGTACTATAGTATTTGGATTATTAGCCGTAACAATTGCAGAGCCAGAGATAGAGTTGTCTGTTGCTGCAATTACAGTTGTGCCAGCTGTTGTACCAGGAGTGTATAGTCCTGTTGATGATATTGAACCTCCTCCAGAAACAACAGACCATGTGAGAGTATCACCTGTTCTTATGTTACCGAATTGATCTTGTGATGTTGCAGTAAACTGTTGCGTCTGTGTCGAAGTCAGAGTAACTGTAGATGGAGACACTGTAACTGATGTTACTTGTCCTGGGTTGAGTGTTATAGTAGCAGTACCAGAGACAGAGCCATCTGTTGCTGTGATTGTAGCAGTATCAGCTGTTGTACCAGGAGTGTATAGTCCTGTTGATGATATTGAACCTCCTCCAGAAACAACAGACCATGTGAGAGTATCACCTGTTCTTATGTTACCGAATTGATCTTGTGATGTTGCAGTAAACTGGATAGGAGTTGAGCCAACTATTGTAGTTGCAGTAGGCGGGGATATTTTTACGGTGGAAACTGGTCCTGGGTTGACTGTAACTGTAAATGAGCCAGTTGATGTATTGCTATGTAAGTCACTTGTAGTGCAGGTAACAGTTGCAGTGCCAAGTGCAAATGTAGAGCCTGATGCCGGAGTGCATGTTACTGGGTCTGTACCGTCAACAATGTCAGTTGCAGTAGCAGAGAATGTTACAGGGGCACCAGCAGTGCTAGTTGCTGTTGCCGTAATTGGAGTAGGTAATGCAAGTACTGGTGCTGTAGTATCTTGAACTGTAATATGGAACGAGCCTGATGCAGTGTTTCCGTGTGCATCAGTTGATGAACAGTTGACTGTAGTTGAGCCAAGTGCAAATGTAGAGCCTGATGCTGGAGTGCATGTTACTGGGTCTGTACCGTCAACAATGTCAGTTGCAGTAGCAGAGAATGTTACAGGGGCACCAGATGGGCCTGTTGCTTCTTGTGTTATTGTACCAGGCAATGTAATTGATGGTGCTGTAGTTTCTGCAACTGTAATTGTAAATGATGCATGTGATGTATTTCCGGCATGATCAGTTGATGAACAGCTTACAGTAGTTGAGCCTAGAGGATAAGTATCGCCAGAATTGTGGTCGCATGTTACTGGGTCTGTACCGTCAACAATGTCAGTTGCAGTAGCAGAGAATGTTACAGGGGCACCAGATGGGCCTGTCGCTTTGGCGTTGATATTGGTCATTGTTATAGTTGGTGCGGTAGTATCTTGAACTGTAATAT